>CAYMAB010000132.1:0-1552 GCA_964388345.1 uncultured Candidatus Saccharimonadales bacterium | reverse complement strand
CGTTTGGCAGCGCCAACTCGACTGCGGTGGTGCAGCAGCTCGGCGCCAAGAGCGGTATCTTGGGCCACGGCCGTCTCGGCCACTTAAAGATTAAGACGGAGGCACTATGAATAAGCTAGCCGAATTTCTGGGGGCAAAAGAGCCGCTGTTCGAGCGCAGTCTCGAGCAGCTCGAGGAGCGCACCGGCAAGACCGGCGTCGATGCGGCGCTGATTGCCGAGATCGCAGGGAAGGCCGCCGACCGCATGAAGCGGCTGGGGCTGGCGGCCGATGCACCCGGTCCGGCCATCTACGAGGCGCTCCTGCATAAGGTTGAGCAAGACAACGAGCGGGTGGCCAAGTTGATCGGCGGCCGTGATCACACCAGCGTGCCGGAGATGGTGCCGCTGATCGTGGAGAAGATTCGCCACATGGGCCTCGCTATGGGCGGTTACTTCTTAAAGGAAGACGTGGCCCGGGCCATGATCGTGAAGCACCCGCCGGAGCAGATCATGGCGCGGCTGGGCTACAAGGATGCCGGCGAGATGGTCGAGCGCGAGAGCATCAAGGAGATCTACGTGGCGCTGCGCTTCGCCCAAGACCCCGATTGGTTGAACGCCTTCGACGAAGATTACCATACGCTGACGACGGCCGATTTCGAGGAACGCGACATCGAGATCGTCATCTTCGATCCGGCCAAGTGGGGTGACATCGCCGAGCACTTCATCGCCAAGAAGCGCCACAACATCACCCACTCCAAGGAGCTCGGCGTCATCGGGGTGATGCCGATGACGGCCACCCACATGCGCGGCCTCACCCTCAAGGACCTGCCCCAGATCCTGCACTACTACAATGAGATTCGGCTCTACAGCGCCTTCTTCAAGCTGATGAAGCCGAAGAAGGATTTTGGCCAGATCGTCGCCACCACTTTGGTGGCCGACCCAGCCCACGTCACCATCATGAGCTCGCAACGCATCCACTGGCGCGTCATTCAGCGCTACTACGGTAAGCTGCCCAAGGAGCACCACCCGGAACAGTTCGAGCCGCACGTTCAGCCGGAGGATTTGCACTGGCGCAAAACCGAGGAGATTCTCTACGACATCGACCCCGAGCTGGAGTTCTGGCAGGATCTTGACTACGTGGCGGTGCTGCGCGCGGCCGGCCCGGTTACCCTCAGCTTGATGGATGTCAGCTACAGCTACTCCAACGAGATCGCCTACCCTGAGCGCTACTTCTACCACTTCCGCGAGTCGCTCTGGAACGAGATCTTCGCCCGGTACTTCGGCCAGAAGGTGCTCGAAGATCAACTGCTCAACCGTTTGGACAACGAGCTGATCAAGCCCGAAACGCTGCCGTGAAGCACACCTACCAAATCTGCATCTCCGGTGCGGCCGCCGGCCCGAGCGTCGAGCTCGCCACCACGATGGTAAAGGATGTCGGCCGCGAGATCGCTCGCCGTGGCCACGTCACGCTCACCGGTGCCACTCAGGGCCTACCGCACATCGGTGCGTTGGCCGCCCAACTGGCCGGCGGCACCTCGATCGGCTTCTCGCCGGCCGCCAGCCGGGCCGCCC
>CAYMAB010000131.1:0-1628 GCA_964388345.1 uncultured Candidatus Saccharimonadales bacterium | reverse complement strand
CGAGTGGAGCGCGACGAGGCCCAGCACCATGATGGCGCAGACCAAGGCGGTCATGGCCAGATTGCACCTAGAGGTTCTCTTCATGTCATTGCCTTTCTCTGTCCGCCCGTATGGGGATGAGGTACTGGCTGACTTGAAAGATCTCTTGGAGATCAGGGACCAAACTACTGTTAAGTTGCGGTCCTCGCCCTCCAAGGGACCACCTAACATACCATGGATACCGCAATCTTGTCAAGCCCTTTCTGCGCCAGTGGCCAATGTTTCAGTCATTTTTGTATCTGCACAAAGCCGGCTAAACTTGTTATGATTAGAGCATGAGCCAACTGGCCAAGCGCTTGCGGGAGGAGTTAACGGGGGAGTATACCGAGTCGGCCGACGCTCTCGACTACTTCTCGACGGACGGCAGTATCTTCAAGATCAAGCCGCGCGGTGTCATCTATCCCCAGAACACCCGCGATGTTGTGGCGGCCGTCAAACTGGTCGGCGAGCGGGTGGCGGCTGGCGAGGAGATCAACATCGTGGCGCGCGGCAAGGGTACCGACCAAGCCGGCGGCGCCCTCGGAGACGGGCTGATGTTGGTGCTGCCGGCGGCCATGAACAAGGTCGTGGGCATCACCAAGCAGACGGTGACGGTCCAGCCCGGCCTGCCCTACGCCACCCTCCAACACCTTTTGCAGGTCCACGGTCGCTTCCTGCCTCCGTACCCATCAAGCATCGACTTTTGTAGTATCGGCGGCGCCATCGCCAACGATGCCTGCGGCGAGAAGACCGTTAAGTATGGCGCCACTCACGACTTTGTGAAGAGTCTCAAGGTGGTTTTGAGCGATGGTAGCCTGATCGAGACGGCACCGCTCAGCCCGCGCGCCCTCAACCACAAGAAGGGCCAGAGCGACCTCGAAGGCGAGATCTACCGCGGCATCGATAGCTTGATCCTCGATCACGCCGCCCTCATCAAGAGCTCGGCGCCGCACACTAGCAAGAACGCCGCCGGTTACGCTCTGCGGCGAGTGCGGCGGCCCGATGGCAGGTTTGACCTCTCGCAGCTGATCGTCGGCTCGCAGGGCACGCTCGGCGTCGTCGTCGAGGCTACCTTGGCGACGCGGCCGTATAATCCCAAGACCACGCTGGTGGCGGCCTACTTCGACGACTTGGCCAAGGCCGGTCAGGCCGTCATCAAGCTGAAGGCGCTTGGCCCGAGCGCGCTCGAGATCGTCGATCGCAACCTCTTAGAGTTCTTGCAGAAATACCACCCCGGCGAGATCGACGACTTGGTGCCCGAGCCGCTGCCGGCCATCGTGCTGCTCATCGAGTTCGACGACGTCTCGGCCGTCACCCAGCGCCTCAAGCTGATTCGCACCCAGCGCCTCCTCGTTCGGGAGGGTGCCGCCAGCCGCGTCGCCACGGCCCGGCGCGAGCAGGCCCGGCTCTGGAAGATCCGCCACTCGGCCGCGGCCGTCATCTGGCTCAACCGCGGCGCCAAGAAGGCGCTGCCGATGATCGAAGACGGTGTCGTGCCGGTCGAGAAGCTGCCGCAGTTCCTTGAGCAGACCTACGCTATCTTAAAACGCCACCATCTCGAGATCGCCGTCTGGGGCCACGCCGGCGACGGCAACCTGCACCTCCAGCCC
>CAYMAB010000130.1:0-1721 GCA_964388345.1 uncultured Candidatus Saccharimonadales bacterium | reverse complement strand
ATCGGCGTGCCATCGAGTTTGGTGATCTCGCCACTGGTCTGGAACTTGGCGTCGATCTGGCGCATCGCTAGAAACCAAGCCTCTTCTTAATACGGGCGAGGGGGCCATCCTTGGCCGGCTCCGGCCGGTTCAGCACATCAGTCTGGGTGCCCTGAGCCGTCTGGCGCTGCTGCTCGAAAGCGGCCGGCGACGGAGTGACCGTTGGCGAGACCGTCGCCGCTCCAGTCGTTCGATACAGACGCTTCTCGTTGTCAAAAGGCTCCTGAGCACCGTGAATCACCGGCTTCGTGCCATCGTTGACCGCCGGCGCGGTCGTCGCCTCAGTCGCGAGCGCCTTCGGGTCTCCCCCACCATCGTCGCGATCACGTTCGCCGCTCCCAGTTGGGCCGGTCTGGATGGGACCAACGGCTTGGGCCTCTTTCTTAACGGCAAACCCCGGATCGGTCATGTCGACCGGTGGCGCCTCAGCCGTGGTCTCGGCGGCCGATCCTGCGGCCGCTGGCTCTAACTCGCTGGCTACCCGTTGGCCGCTCGATTGGCTGGCCTCACCGGCCTGTTCTGGTCCCGTTGTCTCTCCTGTCGGTGGCATGGCTGAATCCTTTCGCTAATCTTAATGGTCGATCGTCTCCGAGCTTACACCTCTTATGCTAAGCCCGGCTCCGAGTTTTTACAAGTCGGCCAAGCGACTGCGTACCAGCCGCTCGATCAACGGCTCCGGAACCGGCTTGGCTAGGGTGAACTGGATCGTGCCTTTCGATAGCCGAAAGTCGGCCAATTCGGCTTTCAGATCCTCGATTGGGCCGGCGGCTGGAAAGAGGCTGAGATGATCTTTGAAGGCGGCGAAGCCGATCAAATACTGCCCGTGGTACTTGAAGACCGGCATGCCGTAGCCAATACCCTCCTCAGCCTCAGGCGCTACCCGCCGGACGATTTGGCGGATGCGCTCTAGCTCGGCTCGCTCCGGCGGATCGATGGCCGCTAGATACTGATCGACAACGTTCATGGTGTCATCTTAACTTGGTATACTGTGGATGTGAAGACACTCTACGACCTCGCCGACCAGTACATCGACTTTAGCGTCGAGCATCGGCGCGTCGCCATCCCCTACTCGATCGCACGGCCGGCGTCGGCCGAGCCGCAGCCCTACGAGATGGGGCGCACCGGCCGACACAGACACTACGGCGCCAAGGGTAAGCCGGCCGAGATCAAGGCGACATTGATAGAAACGGCCCAGAAGCAGGGCTTCGAGCTGGCCAAGGCCGAGCCGGCCGCCATCACCCAGTTCATGATCACCGAGGGCATCGGCGTCGACTGCTCCGGCTTCGCTTATAACGTGCTCGACGCCTACTTAAAGCAGGGCGGGCTCTCGCTCGGTCGGATGGTGCGGCGCTACCCCGGCATCAAGGGCTGGCTCGAACGATGGCTCTTACAAGCCCGACGCGTTCGCCGCACCAATGCCACCGCCTTAACGAGCTCGCTCAACACCACTAAGGTCGCGGCGGCCGGCGAGGTGCGAGCCGGCGACCTGCTACGCCTAACCCATCCCCGTGAAGGCACCAACCCGCACGTCGCCATCGTCGTTCGCACCGGCCCAAAGCTCATCACCTATGCTCACTCCAGCGAGGAGAGCCAGCAGCAAGGGCCGCACTTCGCCACCATCAAGATCACCGATAGCGCCAAGGGGCTCGAGGCCCAAGCGTGGCAGGAGCGCACGCAGTGGG
>CAYMAB010000129.1:0-1753 GCA_964388345.1 uncultured Candidatus Saccharimonadales bacterium | reverse complement strand
CCGATGGGCGGATTCGAACCGCCGACCTTTGCTTTACGAAAGCACTGCTCTACCAACTGAGCTACATCGGCACACTAGCGCATCCATTGTAAACGCTGCCTGCCCAGCTGACAATCTGGCGCCGAGCGCTCGACGGTTCGCTGCCCTCCAAGCTAACTGCTATAATACCGGCATGAAGAAACTGCCGCTGGTGGGTCAACTCCAGCGATCTTGGTCTGAGGGGCTCAAGACCTTTCGCGAACATCGATTCTTTAGCGATCGCCTGTCGGTGGCGATTCTGGTGGCCGATCTGGTTGTAAACGCCGTCACCATCGTCATCCTGCTGCTGCGGGTGCGGCCGACCCAGTTTCCGGTGCCGGTGCGCTACTCCAGCCTCGTCGGCTTCGACCGGCTGGGCTCGTGGGTGCAGCTCTATAACATCGGTATCTTCAGCTTGCTCGTGACGCTAACGAATGCGACGCTAGCCATCTACAGCTTCAGCCGCAGTCGCATCACCAGCTTCTTCCTCTTATCCGGTGCCTTGGTCGTGGCGGCCTTCAGCCTAATCATCAGCCTCGCGCTGACGGCCATCGTTTGAGATGAAGACCGATCCTCAAGTCGAGCCGATCCCACTGGCCGATCGCCACTGGTTCATTCGTTTGCTCGAGATCGTTCCTGGAACGTTGACGTGGCTCTGCCTGCTCTTGCCGATCATTCTGAGCCTGCGCTGGCCGATTCTGGTGGCCTACTTCATCATCGCCTTCGACCTCATCTGGCTGATCAAGTCGAGCCGGTTGAACTTCTATCTGCTGCTGGGCTACAGCCGCCTACACCGGCGCCAAGGTCTCGATTGGCAGAGTCGCTTGGAGGATCTCAACGACCTGCCGGCCGCCACCCAGCGGCGTGGGGTCGAGCTCGATGAGTTCATCGCTCGGCATCGCCGGCCCATCCGTGGTTACTGGCCTTTCTTCCTCAGCAACCGTCAGCGCCGGCGCTACCTCAATGCCTCTGATTACCTCGAAGAGCTGAGGCGGCTGGCCGATCATCCCCAGACGCTGGTACGGCCGAAAGAACTGCTAAACGTTGTCATCATTGCAACGTATAACGAGACGCTGGAGACACTCGAGCCGTCCGTCAAGTCGATCCTCGAGTCGAACTACCCCTTGGAACAACTGATGTTGGTGATCGCCTACGAAGCGCGAGGCGGGGAGCGCACCGAGCAGAACGCCGAGTTCTTGATTAAACGCTACGGCGCCAAGTTCGGCCACGCCATGGCGGTGAAGCATCCCGATGGTCGCAGCGGCGAGGGCAAGGTTAAGGGGGCCAACATCACCTACGCGGCTAGAGAAGTGACCCGCTACATTGAAAGTGAGGGGATCGACCCAGAGCGCGTCATCGTCACCACACTCGATGCCGATCATCGGCCACATCCTAACTACTTCGCTTACCTGAGCTACCAATACGCCGTTGATCCCAACCGGGTCCATAAGTCCTACCAACCGATCCCGATGTTCTACAACAACATCTGGGATGTGCCGGCGCCGATGCGCGTCATTGCCACCGGCAGCTCGTTCTGGATCATCATGCAAACGATGCGGCCGCACTTGCTGCGCAACTTCGCCGCCCACGCCCAGAGCCTGCGCACGCTGATAGATACCGACTACTGGAGCACGACTTCGATCGTCGAGGACGGCCACCAGTTCTGGCGTTCCTACTTCATCTACGATGGTGATCATGAGGTGGTACCGGTCTTCGTGCCGGTCTACCAAGACGC
>CAYMAB010000128.1:0-1816 GCA_964388345.1 uncultured Candidatus Saccharimonadales bacterium | reverse complement strand
TTTGTCGTTTGAGAACAAAAACAACGTCGCAGACCGCTTCGGCACCCAGCTGCTGTTGATTTGTAAGGTCCGCGGCATCGAGGAGACGCTCGAGCGCATCGACGCCGTTACGGCTAGAGACGTCCAGCGGGTGGCTCGGGAGATGTTAGCACCAGAGAAGCTGCGGATGGCCATCATCGCAGCCGACGGTTCCAGCGCCAAGCTCAAGTTTGAAGAACTAACGAGGAAGTGACGATGGAGAGAACTTTTGTAGCGATTAAGCCAGATGGTGTTCAGCGCGGCCTCACCGGAGAGATCATCGGCCGCTTCGAGCGCGCCGGACTCAAGATCGTCGCCCTCAAGCTGGTCCAAGTCTCGAAAGAATTGGCCGAGAAGCACTATCCGGCCGATCGCGAGGAGATGATCGTTGGCATCGGTCAGAAGAGCCTGGATGATTATAAGAAGCTCGAGCTCGATGCCAAGAAGGAGCTGGGGACCGACGATGCCAGAGAGATCGGCGAGCTGGTGCGTTCGTGGCTGGCCGACTACATCAGCTCAGGCCCTGTCGTCGCCATGGTGCTTGAGAGCCCGCACGCCATCGAGTTGGTGCGAAAGATCGTCGGCAATACGCTGCCGCTGCTTGCCCAGCCCGGTACCATCCGCGGAGACTTCTCCTACGACTCGGCTTACTTGGGCAATGTGCGCAAGCGGCCGATCAAGAACATCGTGCACGCTTCCGGCAACCTCGCCGAGGCCGAGTATGAGATTCCACTCTGGTTCACGGCCGCTGAGATCTCCAGCTACCGTCGCAGCGACGAAGCCCCGATGGAGTAGGGCCTCGCTTACTTTGTCAGTGTGGCGGCGTAATCGGCAGCGAAGTCTCTCAACCTCGGCCACGCCTCTGGATGGTCGATGAACTCATCTAATGACATCAAAGAATACTCGAGACCTTCTTGGCCAAACTTGATCTTGGTTGCAGCCGATTCAGGGAGCTTGGCGACCGGGAAGTAGGCGAACTTGCCCTCGGAGACGCTGCTCGTATAACGTCGATAGTAGACGATGTCTTCTGGCTTCACCCCGAGGCCGAACTCCTCTTTGACCTCACGCCTGAAGCCTTCAAAAGGGGTTTCGTTCGGTTCGAGGCCACCTCCCGGTAGGTCGAGGTGACCGGGGTAGACGGTGGTGTTATGGTCGCGGCGGTAGACCAAGATCTGCTGGCCGATGAAGACGAGGCCCTTGGCACCTTGGGCTAATGGGTCGTATTGAAACAGCTGCTCTAGATTCATAGTCGTTTATGGTACCCCGGGAGGGAATCGAACCCCCGACGCCCTCCTTAGGACGGAGGCGCTCTGTCCACTGAGCTACCGGGGCGCGTCTTAGGCCTTAAGTCTAGCGACTTTGGGCCCAAAAGGGAACAGGGCAGCCAGCTGGGCTGGAGTGTGTTACGGTAGTGCTATGAGTGAAGACCACGCCAAGCTGAGCGAACCTGAGATTCGGGCGGCGCTGTCAGCGGACTGGACGATTGGCGCCGATATGATACAGACGACTTTTGTGTTCAAGGACTTTAATGAGGCGTGGGCCTTCATGACGAAGGTGGCACAGGCGGCCGAGCAGGCCGATCACCATCCAGAATGGTGTAATATTTACAACAGAGTCACCATCAAACTATCGACTCACGAGGCCGGTGGGGTGACGACAAAGGATGTTCAGCTGGCCCGAGCCATCGACCAACTGAAGTGAGTTGCCCTTATGCTACAATGGGGCCATGAAGACGAAGGCAGCGGCCGCCAAGGTCAGTTTTCCCGGGCAGCACGACGGTGAGACGGTCGAGCTGGTC
>CAYMAB010000127.1:0-1850 GCA_964388345.1 uncultured Candidatus Saccharimonadales bacterium | reverse complement strand
GGACTGGGTGCCGGTGCAGATATTGAGTGATGCTAGCAGTCTGCGAGAGTGGCGCTACACCGGCTGGGACCAAGCTGGGCAGACGGTCAGTTATCAAGATGAGAGTGGCAAGGAGGGGACGGTCTCCTACGCCGCCGGCCGCGTCAAGCTTGATTGGCGGCTAGACTGGCCGGCTCGCTGGGCGCTCTGGAAGGTCAGCGTCGAGCCGTTCGGCCGTGATCATGCCTCCAAGGGAGGCTCCTATGATACCGGCAAGGAGCTGGTCGAGCGGATCTTTGGCGGCCGGGCCCCGTATCCAGTGCCATACGAGTTCGTCAATCTCCAAGGCCAGACCAAGAAGATGAGCAAGTCTGCCGGCAACGCCATGACGCCACTCGACGCGCTTGCTATCGTGCCACCGGAGGTTCTGCGCTACTACTTCGCCAAGGCTCGCCCGGCCAAGGTGCTCTACTTCGATGCGGGGCTGGGGCTCTATCAGTTGATCGATGAGTACACCAAGATCGAGGCGGCTGACGGATCTGGTCAAACCCACGAATTCATCGACGCCTACAGAGTTGCAACGAGCGCTACGAAGGCGGGCTCGCGAACGGTCTCAACCGTGCCGTTCAGCCACCTCGTGACGGTCTACCAAGCTGCCGGCGGCGACCGTGAGCGGGTGCTCGAGCTGCTAGTGCGAACGGGATATGCGGCGGCCGTGAAGGATCAGGCCAAGATCATCGAAACCGAGCTGGGCTATGTGAAGCACTGGCTAGACGGCTACGCGCCCGCTGAGGTCAAGTTTGAGCTGCAGGAGAAGCTGCCCACGGTCGAGCTGTCCGATGTGCAGGCCAAGTTTCTCGACCAGCTGGCCGACCGTCTCGAGGAGATGTCTACGCTCGAGGCCCAAGCCGTCCACGATACCATCTACGAACTGAAGGAGGCGCTCGGTCTAGCGCCGGCTGAGGCCTTCGGCGCCATCTACCGGGTGCTGGTCGGCCGCGACCAAGGCCCGCGGGCCGGTCTCTTCGTCGCCACCATCGCTGGCCTCAAGGGAAAGGACTGGGTGGCGGCCCGCTTTCGCCGCCGGCCGTAAGGCCCTATACTAGAGTCAGATGATCGATATCAAACACTTCAGAGAGCACCCCGGTGATTATCAAACCTCGGCCGATCGGCGTGGCCTGAAGCTCGATACTAAGCAGGTCCTCGCGCTGGACGCCGAGCGGCTCGAACTTTTGGGCCAAGTCGAAGCGTTGCGCGGCCAATTGAACGTCAAGGGTAAGCCGACCGAGGCCGAGCTGAAGGCCTTGCAGGCCGCCAAGGAGAAGTTGGAGAAGTTTGAGGTCAAACTGACCGAAGTTCAGGCCAAGCTCGAAGCCGAGCTGATGGATGTTCCTAATCTGTTGGCGCCGGAGACGCCGGAGGGTGGTGAGGAGGCCAACCGCGAGGAGTCGAAGTGGGGCGAGGCGGTGGTGAACTCCGAGGCCATCGATCACGTCACCTTGGCGGAGCGGAACGATTGGCTCGACTTCGAGCGCGGCGCCGTCACCAGCGGCAGCAAGTTCTACTTTATGAAGGGCGCCTTGGTTAAGCTGGAGGCGGCCGTCATGCGCTTCGCCATGGATCAGCTGGAGGCGGCCGGCTTCACCCTCATGACGGTGCCGCACCTCGTTAATGCGCGCACGGCCGGTGGCACCGGTTTCATGCCGAGAGGCGAGGAGAGCCAGATCTATAAGATCGAGGACGAGGATCTCTACCTAATCGCGACGGCCGAGCTGCCGCTGACGGGCTATCACGCTGGCGAGATCCTCGATCCCGAGCGGCTGCCGCTGCTCTATGCCGGCATCAGCCCGGCCTACCGTCGCGAGGCCGGC
>CAYMAB010000126.1:0-1899 GCA_964388345.1 uncultured Candidatus Saccharimonadales bacterium | reverse complement strand
TTCCGATCTCTTCGCCGTCGCCTTCGACGATGACACTCCGCTGCAGCGCCTGCTGGCGGGCGGTGAGACGGCCTTCTACGACAGCCTGATGCCGCCGACCATCAAGCGGCTCAGGGACGTACTGGGGCCGGAGGCCATCGACCGCCAAGGCGACATCTGGTGGGCCACGGTGGCGCCGACGATGGCCGCGGTTGAGCGGTGGCGGCCGAACATGAACTCCCTCAACTGGCTCCCCGTCCGCTCGCTCCCCATCTCGAGGACTCGCCACAAGCTGAGAGGCCACACCACGCGTCGCGGCGTCAGGCTTTACGTTGGAGATGCCGTCGTCGCAACGTATGGCGTACGGTTGGTCTGTGGAACACTGACGGCCCCCAACCACGCCCCACGCCAGCTGCGGCCGGCGGTGGTCGAACGCACTCAGGGGATGGCCCAAGAGAAGCACTTCCTCGATCCCGACCAGAACGTCGAGATACTGGGAGACTGAGATAGCTCCCCGTTCACGACCGTCGTCCGGTGGGTAGCCCCGCGCTACCTGCCGGACGACGGATCTCTTTTTAAACCAATGGATGCCTTCTTATATATGCAGCATATGAAGTACCACGAAATCATCGCAATCGAATCAATCAAGCGGATCGCGGATCTGCTGGAGACGCTCGAGCACCTCTCGACCGTGCTGGCGAAGAGTGATCTCGCGACGCTCACTAGCTTCAACCAGGCTTACGTAGTGATCACCCAAGGTTACATGGCGGCGCTGGCGACTGGCCGGTTTGAAGACCCAAAGGCGGTCGAGCGATTGAGCCTCGTCTTCGCTGGCTACTACCTTGGCATGCTGAACCAATATGCGAAAGATCAACCGACGCCGGCGGTCTGGCGGAGGGCCTATGAGCTCAGCGGCCGACGACCGCGCTACCGCTCACTGCTTCTAGCCGCCAACGCCCACATCAATCACGATCTGCCGCTGGCGCTACGGGCGGCCGGTTTGGATAACTACAATGAAGCCGACTTTTATAAGGCCGATCGCCTCTTTCGGCGCTCGGCTAGGAACGTGATCCGCTCATTTTCGGAACCGGACCGGCGGCTCGATTTGCTTAAGCGCGGCCTCGCACCACTCTACGCTCAACCGGTCATGGCGATTGTGTTACACTACCGACACCGAGCGTGGCGCGATGGGCTGGACGCCAACGTCGGCGAGCCGAAACTGATCGCAAAGACGCTCCGAATCGCCGACTTCCTCGATTGATAAAACTTGTGTTTGATGATTGCATGGTGCCGATGGGTGAACAGTCGGGACGACGACCCTAGATAAACATGTGCAAGCGGATGAAGCCCTCGGCACGCTCGAAGCCGCCACGCTCGCCCAGCCGCCCAGACATGGCGTCGAGCCGGCCGCGGACGGCCGTGATGTCGACTTGGCTGGCGTGAGCCGCCAGCGCCTTGAGCTTGGTCTCATACGTCGCCGTGATATCGACGTAGTAGTTGTGGTTCTCAAAGCCCATCAGGAGTAGGTCCTTGACCTTGTGGGGCGCAAAGCCCTCGGCCTCAAGCTCGGGGAAGCTCAAGTGGTCGCGGGCCAGTGGGTAGACAGCATCCATGGCGGCCAAGCCGACCGCCCGATGGTCGTTGTGGTTGATGATGCCGAGATCGGCCAAGTAGAGCATGGCCGGGTCTTGGGCCACCACCGTATCGGGCTTGATCCGCCGGATCTCGCGAGCGATGTCGCGCTTGAGTGCCGGCGTGGCCCCTACTAAGCCATCTTCGTAGTCCAGAAACGTCACGCTCGCGACGCCGAGGATCTTGGCGGCCGCCCGCTGCTCATCACGACGCAGCTCGATCAATTGGGCGCTGGTTAGGTTGGGATCATCGGAGCCCTTGCTGCCGTCGCTACAGATCAAGTAATGA
>CAYMAB010000125.1:0-1932 GCA_964388345.1 uncultured Candidatus Saccharimonadales bacterium | reverse complement strand
GCAACAGAAGGTCAACAACCGCCTGCCCCAAGGCCTACCGGCCGATACCGTCATCGCTCATAAGACCGGTGATCTCGATGGCTACTTGCATGATGCCGGCATCGTCTATGGCCCTAAGGCCACCTATCTCGTCGTCATGATGGGCGCACCGGGAGCCACGCCTGATCAATTCGCCCGCCTCTCGCGCATCCTCTACAACCACTTCGATCAATAGGCTATAACAGATCTGGGCGGTTCTCGGCCGTCTTGCGCTGGGCCTGCTCGCGCCGCCACTTGGCGATCTCGGCATGATGGCCACTGGTTAGAACGTCGGGTACTCGCTGGCCGCGAAACTCCTCTGGGCGGGTGTAGTGCGGGTACTCCAGCAGTCCGTCACTGAACGACTCATCGGCGGCCGAGCGCTCGCCGCCCAAGACCCCGGGGATAAGGCGCACGACGCTATCGACCACCACCATGGCCGGCAGCTCGCCTCCAGTTAAGATATAATCGCCGATCGAGAGCTCCTCGTCGGCCGAGGCGTAGATGCGCTCGTCGAAGCCCTCGTAGTGCCCGGCCACGAGGATCAGGCCGGGCAGCTTGGCCAAGCGTGCGGCGGCGGCTTGATCGAACTGCTGGCCGCGTGGTGTCAAGACAACCACGCGCGCCTTAGGGTTATCGGCCCTAGCCGCCTCGATCGCCGCCACCACTGGCTCAGGGCGCAGCACCATGCCGTCCCCCCCACCATAGGGTGTGTCATCAACCGTTCGCCGCGCGCCGAGGCCATACTGACGCAGATCTCGGTAGGTAATGGTCGCGAGGCCGAGCTCTTGAGCCTTCGCCAACATGCTCATATCGAACGGCCCCTTGAACATATCGGGGAAGAGTGTGATGATGTCGATCTTCATCTATTAAATGTCGAGGTCGGCCAGCTCTTCGAGCTCTTTCTTGGTCTGAGCCTTCAAATCTGATTCTGGCTCGGGCTCCGGTTCGGGTGCGACGGCCTCGGCCTCGTCGACGGCGGGGGCCAGCGGCTCGGCCGCCTCATCATCAGGTGCCGCCATCCCACCAGTGCCACCCTCCGGCTCGACGATCTTGAGGTTGACGCGGGCGTCGTTCTTGGCACCGAGCACACGCAGCAGCGTGCGAATGGACTTGGCGGTGGCGCCGGCCTTTCCGATGACCTTACCCATATCGGCCGGGTCGACGCTCAGTTCCAATAGGACGCCCATGTCGTCGATCGATCGCTCAACCTTGACGGCATCGGGATTGGAGACGAGCGCCTTAACGACGTACTCAACGAATGCTTGGTCTAGCTCTGCCATGATATCCCTCAAACTTAACGGTACTTCAATGATACCCCAGCCGCGGCGTTTGGTCGATTACTCGGCCGGCGTGGTGGTTTCGGGTTCGGCCGGTGCCTCGGCGGTGGCTTCAGCGGCCTCGGCCTCGGCGGTCTCAGGCTCGGTTTCGGCCTCAACGACGGCCGCATCGGCCGTCTCGGCTTGGTCGGCCGGCTGGGCGTTGGCCTCGATCACCTCGGCGTTGGCCTCGGCGGTCTCGACCACCGACTCAGGTGCGGCCTCGGCGGTCTCAGGCTCGGCCGGAGCGACCTCGGGAGCGGCAGCGGCGACCGGGGTTGCTACCTTCTTGGGTGCGCGCTGGCGCGTCTTGACGCTGGCCCACTTGGGCAGCTCGATCTGCTCGCGCTGGAGCAGCTTGAGGACGCTGTTGGACGGCTGGGCGCCGTTGGTGAGGTAGCCGCCGATCTCTTCGCGCTTGATCACCAGCTCCTTGGTGTGCGGGTTATAATGGCCCAGAATACTGATAAACTTACCAGTCGCGGCGCGGGCCTGTTCGGCCGCCACGATACGGTAGGTGGGATACTTATTACGGCCAGTGCGGCTGAGGCGAATGACGAGCATAGGCTCCTTAAGGGTTAAGACACGATGGAAA
>CAYMAB010000124.1:0-2047 GCA_964388345.1 uncultured Candidatus Saccharimonadales bacterium | reverse complement strand
TCGTTTTGCGGATTCTCCTTCAGCGACAAGAGGTAATAGTGCGCTGCGCGCTCAACGTTGCCACGATCGCTGTAGGCCCGAGCAAGCGCGTCCAGTTGATTCCATGGTGGCGGATAGGTTTGCAGGTCTTGGAGCAGGACTTTGGATGCGTCTTCCAGACGCCCGGTCTTGACCAATCCAGCAACTACAAGGGACACGGTGAACGGCGAGGTGGCCCGGTCGTAGCCATATCTTCGGCCTTCTGCCCGTTCACGCGGATGCCGCCCTCCTCAACCTTGCGACGAACCTCGGACCGACTGGGCAGGATCTCGGCGGCCAAGAGAAAGTCCACCAGCTCAGCCGAGGCGCCGACATGAGCGACGTCGGTGATGTCTTCGTCGGCCACCGTCTTGTCCCGGAAGCGCCGATCGAAGGTCGCTTCGGCCGCCAGCGCCGCCGCTTCACCATGATAGATGCTCGTGATCTCGCGGGCCAATGAGGCCTTGGCGTCGCGCGGGTTGGCGCCCTCGGCCAGCGACTTCACCAGATCGGCGATCACATCCAGATCGATATCGGTGCAGAGTTCATAGTACGGTGCGATCAAGTCATCGGGGATACTCATGACCTTGCCGAACATCTCGGCGGGGCCCTCGGCTACTCCGATATAGTTACCGAGACTCTTGCTCATCTTGTGGGTGCCATCGGTCCCCACCAACAGCTTGGCCATGACGATCTGCTGCGGTCTCTGCCCCAGCTTCTTCTGCAAGGCTCGGCCAGCCAGCAAGTTAAAGCGCTGATCGGTGCCGCCAAACTCCACATCGGCCTCGAGCGCCACCGAATCGTAGGCCACCATGAGGGGGTAGAGCAGCTCGTGCAAACCGAGGTCGGCGCCGGCCTTCAGCCGAGTCGCAAAGTCCTCCCTCTCGACCAGCTGAGCGACGGTGAAGTTGCTGGCCAGCTTCAGCAGCTCACCCAGATCGAGCTTGCCAAGCCATTCGCTGTTACGGCGAACCTCGGCCTTCTTTATATCTAAGATCTTGCCGACTTGATCTAGGTAGGTCTGGGCATTGCGCTCAACCTCGGCTTCGGTCAAGACCGGCCGAGTCTTGTTCTTGCCAGAAGGGTCGCCAATCAGGGCGGTAGTGTCACCAATTAGGAAGATGACGTGGTGGCCGAGGCGCTGAAACCGGGCGAGGCAGCGCAAGAGCACGGCGTGGCCAAGGTGAATGTCGGGGCTAGACGGATCGACCCCAAGCTTGAGCCGCAACTTCTTACTCCCAGCTAGCAGCGCATCGAGTTCGGCTGGGTCGATGACCGCTTCGACACCGCGCTTGAGTTCTCTATTCATACCAAAACTATAGCACACCGAGGCCTTGGCGAGAGGCGCGCGGCAAGTGGTATAATACCTGCGAACTAATAACTCTTATGGCCAAGAAACCCACCGCTCGCCAAGTCAAGACCGCTCGCCGCACCACTCGGGCCACGCCGAAGAGCGCCAAGAGTCTTACCAGTGCCCGACCGGCTGGCCGGTTGCAGCGTTTTCTAACCTCACTGAAGCCGGCCAACTTGAAGGCCTACTGGTTCAGCCGCCAAGGCGCTAGGATGGCGCTGAAGATCGCTGGTGTCGGCTTCCTCTTCCTCGTCCTCGTCGTCCTCTACTTCGCCAAGGATCTGCCGAGCCCGAACAAGATCAACGCCACCGTCTCGGCCCAGACGACCCGGTTCTATGATCGCAGTGGCCAGACCGTCCTCTACGAAGTCCATGGCGATGTTAACCGCACCGTCATCGACTTCAACCAGATGCCACCCTCGATCAAGGACGCCACCATCTCGATTGAGGACAAGAATTTCTACCACCATGGGGCCTTCTCTGGCCTGAGCATCCTGCGAGCCGCCTTCGTCGACCTCTTTCATCGTGGCAGCGGGCTCCAAGGCGGCTCGACCATCACTCAGCAATATGTGAAGAACGCGCTCCTAAGCGACGACCAATCGATCACTCGTAAGATCAAGGAGTTGATCCTCTCGGTTGAGATCGAGCAGTTATATAAGAAGGATGACATCCTCAAGC
>CAYMAB010000123.1:0-2061 GCA_964388345.1 uncultured Candidatus Saccharimonadales bacterium | reverse complement strand
GCGCGTACGGCTGGGGGCCGTGAGGTCGCAGGTTCGAGCCCTGTCACCCCGACCATTATAAGATTTCTTCAGGGTTGCTGGCGCGGTGTAGCCCTCATGCTATACTACGGGTATGTTTCGGCTTCTGGTTAAGCGACTAAAGCACATCACGCCGGCCACCAAGGCCGTCATGACCTTTGCGATCGTCACGCTCGGAGCCTTCGTTCTGCCAGTGCGCAAGAGTCCGATCAACGTCGTCAACGTCTTGGGGGCGGCCTCGATCTTCTACAGTGTGCTGCTCGGCTTCTACGTCTCGGCTGCCATGACGAACTTGAGCCGCCTCAAGACGCTGGTCGCTACCGAGACCGGGGCGCTGATGGCGATCTACTACATGGTCAAGCTATCACTGCCAGACCGAGCCGAGGCCACTCGGGAGGCCATCGACCACTACTTGATCAAGCGCTTCGACTACGAGGTCGATGAGTACGTCGAGCCGACCAATAAGGAGTACTTCGCCATCTTCGATGTCTTGAAGGGCGCCAAGACGAAGTCGAATGGCGACGAGGCCGCCATGACCTACGTGGCCGAGGCGATGTACTATGTCTCGCAGGCTCGTCGCGAGATCACCATCGTCGGAGCCGAGATCGTCAGCGGCTCGTCTTGGCTGGTCCTGAACGTCCTCTCGCTGATCATCGTCTTCTCGCTCTTCCTGATGCGCGACGGTTCATGGGAGTCGGCGCTCGTCACGGCGCTGTTGTCGGCCTCGGCCATTCTGGCTCTCTTCATCCTTGGCGACGTCGACGGCAACCGCTTCGGCGAGGAGCAGTTTGCCCTCGACACCTACCAAGACGTCTTCACCGCCATCGACAAGCCGCACTACTACCCAACGATCTATCTCGAGGCCGGCCGCTATCGGCCGACGGTCAAGGAGTACCGTACCGGCACCTCGATCAAGAATCACTTTGTGCGTAAGGGCCGATCGGTTAGCTCGACCGAGTAGATGCACGACACCTTGGTCATCTATACCGATGGGGGAGCGAGAGGCAATCCTGGCCCAGCTGCCTCGGGTGTAGTAATAAGTACAACGACTGGTGGAGTAGTGGAAGCCTTTGGCCGTTACTTGGGCGAGACGACCAACAATCAAGCCGAATATAAGGCCATACTCTTTGCCCTTCAGGAAGCCGAAAAGTACCAACCGAAGCGAATACAGTTTTTCTTAGACAGCGAGCTGGCGGCCAAGCAGCTCAATGGTGAATATAAAGTTAAGAATGCCGAACTGCGACCGATCTTTCTAGAGATCAAGCGCTTGGCCGAGCGCTATGAGATCAGCTTTACGCACGTCTATCGCAAGGACAACAAGGCCGCCGATGCTCAAGTTAATCTGGCGATCGACCGAGCACTGGGCTTGAAATAGGGCCACTTTTCTGCTACCATTTGGGCTTGCTAGACTACTGGATGATCGCTCGCTCCGGTGAGAGGAAAGTCCGGACAGCATAGAGCAAGGACGGTTGTTAACGGCAACCGGGAGGAGCAGTAGCTATTTCTCTCGAGAAAATAGCTGCCGCAGAGCCTAGGGAAAGTGCCACAGAAACGATACCGCTCCAGGGTTTACTCTGGAGTAAGGGTGAAACGAGTGGGGTAAGAGCCCACAGTCTCGATGGGTGACCATCGAGAGAGGTAAACCCCGTCCGCTGCAAGGCCGTTGGTTCAAGTCCGCCCCGCGCGGATGAGTGCTCGCTCGAACCAACACCAGTCCGCATGATCCGAGCGGCGACGCTCGGGCAAGATAGATGGTCATCGTCCGCCTCGGCGGATACAGAATCCGGCTTATAGGT
The DNA here is from genome assembly GCA_964388345.1 of uncultured Candidatus Saccharimonadales bacterium. Taxonomy (GTDB): domain Bacteria; phylum Patescibacteriota; class Saccharimonadia; order UBA4664; family DATIHN01; genus CAYMAB01. Next base: position 247 of record CAYMAB010000123.1, on the reverse strand, counting down.
AGTCTAGCCCAGTGGCGTTCAGGTCAAACTGAGCGCCACTTGGTTTAGGTGGTATGATAACAAGCGAGTTTCCCCATGCGAAAACGAAGCGAACTGATCTTCAACTTGGTGCTCCCATTGGTCGACTTCGGCCTGATCGTCAGTGCCTTCGTCTTGGCCTACATCATTCGCGTCAAGCTCGATCACCGGCACGAGCCGTATCCAATCAAGGCCTTGGCCTTCCTGAAGATCTCCTTGATTGTGCTGC
>CAYMAB010000122.1:0-2092 GCA_964388345.1 uncultured Candidatus Saccharimonadales bacterium | reverse complement strand
ATCAAGACACGGCCAAGCCGGTTTCGGCCACGTCGAAGCACTCGTCATCGTCGCGGTGATGGTGACGGTCGGTTTGATTGGCGCCTACTCGAGCAAACAGCGTAGCGACGCCGCGTCTTTGACCAAGTGTACGGAACCGTCTTTCGTCACCTCGCAGCCAACCGGCGGTCAAACCTTTGGCAACTACTACGTCACCAACAACATGTGGAACGCCACCAAATATCCGGTCAGCCAGACGCTCTACGTTTGCAACTACAACAACTGGTATGTCACGGCAACGATGAACAACGATAGCGGCGATGGGGCCGTCAAGACCTACCCGAACGCCCACGAAGACTTCAGTTCGGTGCCGATCGGCTCGATCACCAAGCTGACCAGTAAGTTCGCCGAGACCAGCCCCAAGGTTGGTATCTACGACGTGGCCTACGACATGTGGATCAACGGTGAGGCCACCCCCGGCTCGACCGAAGTGATGATCTGGACCGATAATTACAAACAGGTTCCCGGTGGCTCGGTCCAAGGTAGCGTCAAGTTCGGCGGCCATAGCTACACCGTCTGGCGCGGCGGCAGCTACATCGCCTTCGAGGCCACCAAGAACTTCACCGCTGGCAACCTCAACATACTCGATTTCTATAAGTACATCACCACCAAGGGCTGGATCACTAGCTCAGCTAAGCTCGATCAAATCGACTTCGGCGTCGAGCTAGTGTCGACCGATAGCCACCCAGCCACCTTCATGTTCACCGACTTCGGGGTCAACGCGGTGCATAAGTAACGATTCATATCCGGCAATTACGACCCAAAGCCAACCGCTGACGCTGCGAATTACGGATTCACCTGAAAACTGGTGGCGCCTGAGCCGAGCGCGGTCGGGGCGGCAATGATCTGGCCGGATCGGTTCACCATCGTGATGGGCTGGGCGTTGCCGCCGGATAGGTTCAAGTCGCTGCCGTTGCCGGTGGCATGAGCCCCACTAAACGCGGCGAGGCCGAAGACATCGAACGGAATCTGCCGGCCGTGAGAGTAGCTCGGGTCCTCTTCGATCCACTCGGCCGACGAGAGCGACGAGCCGTAAGCTACCGCCTTGGTGAAGCTCTGGCCAGTGGTGGTGTCGGTGATGGCGATCGACCACTGGCCCGGCGCAGTCTGGACGATGGTGGCCGCCATGGCGTCGCCCGGGGCGACCGTCATGATGTCGATCGGCTGCGAGGCGGCCGGTAGCAGCTCGTAGAAGGCCGTCGTCTGGACTTGGCCACTGGCAGAGACGATGTTGTCGGTGCCGACTTGGATGAGGTCGCCGGCGCTGACGCCGCCGATGCCAATCCACGTCGCGTCGGCTGAGGTGATACCGGCGAGGCCGGTGGGCGTTGTGGCCGTCCAAGATCCCGAGACCGCCGTGAAACTCTGGCCGGTCATGAGGTAGCCCGACCAGTTGGTCGAGGTGTAGCCGGTGGTGGTAGCGGGGCCGCTGGTGTTGCCGGTGGGCGTGGTCGGCGTGAGGCTATCGACACTACTGCCCGGCGCCGGAGCCACCACTGGGGCCGGGTGGGCGGCCGCGGTCGGCCGAGCGACCCTCTTAACGACTGGGGCCGGAGCTGGGGCCGGTGGCGCTGGAGCGGGCGTGGGGACGACGGCCACCACCGGCGGGTCGGCCCTGAGTATCACGGCTGGCTGAGTCGCTGTGCCCACGACCGGTCGGGACGTCGTTCGCCCGAGCGCCGAGATGCCGTGACTGAGTCCAACACCCATCCAGAGCGTCCCGCCGACGAGCACCACGCCAGTGGAGAAGCGGGCCAGCTTACGCACAAAGTTATAAATCACGGGCATCCATCGGCTAGGTGTCTACTCTATTCAAACGTCTCCATTTTAGCATTCTCCTTATGGCTGGGCAATCCGAGGGGTTCTGGTTTAGATGCTTGGCTGAGCTCTGTGGTCTAGATCGAGTATAACAGGAATAAATGACCTCAAAACGAGACATATGAGACACTATAAAGGATTTGGAGGTAAAACTTGACTAATGGGAGGTATTATGGCTTTAGATAAGCAAAAACAACCGGTTGAAGACGAGGATGAGAGGCGTAAGCAGGACGCA
>CAYMAB010000121.1:0-2175 GCA_964388345.1 uncultured Candidatus Saccharimonadales bacterium | reverse complement strand
AGCACGTCGAGCAGGCCAATCTCGAAGATGTCTTCATCGATCTAACCGGAAAGGAGTTGAAAGATTAATACCAAGCAGTTCCGACGAACTTTTCTACCGGTGCTGGTCTTCGCCAAGATCGCCATCCGCCGGGCCTTTCGCGACCGCACCGCCCTCTTCTTCATCTTCCTCTTCCCGTTGATCTTCCTCTTCATCTTCGGCGGCCTCTTCGGGAAGTCCAGCAGCGCCTCCTTCAAGGTCGCGTTGATCAACCAGTCCCACAGCGCCTCAGCCGATCAACTGGCTGGGCAGATCAAGGGCAGTAAGCTCTTCAAGGTCGACGCCACGCTTACGACGCTCGACGGTGCGAAGGAGAAGATGAATCGGGGTCAACTCGATGCCGCCATCGTCTTGCCTCCAGATTTTGGCTCCATTAAGGATAAATCTCCAACCGGTCAAGCCGCCGTCTACTACACCCAGAACAACCAGACGGCTGGCCAGACGCTCACCCAAGTGCTGCAGGATCAGTTCGCCGCCATGAATGTCGGCCTCACTAAGGTCACGCCGCCTTTCAGCGTCAAGGGTATCCAGACCAACGACAAGGGCCTCTCCCAATTCGACTACACCTTCGCCGGGTTGCTTGGCTTCTCGATCATCGGCCTCGGCATCTTCGGCCCAGTCAACGTCTTTCCCCAACTGAAGAAGCAGGGCGTCTTGCAGCGCCTTCACACCACGCCGCTGCGCGTCTGGCAGTACTTTCTGGCCAACCTCGTCTCACAATCGGTTGTCGGCCTCATGACGATGGCGCTGATGTTCGCCGTCGCCATCGCCGTCTTCCACCTGAAGGTCTCGGGTGATCCGATCGAACTGGCCATCTACATTGTGCTCGGCATCATCACCATCTTCGGCATCGGCCTCGCCATCGGCGGCTGGGCCAAGAACGAGAACCAAGCCGCCCCGCTCTCCAACATCGTCGTCTTCCCGATGCTCTTCCTCTCCGGTACCTTCTTCCCGCGCTTCCTGATGCCACAGTGGCTCCAGACCGCCTCGAACTTCCTGCCGCTAACGCCGGTGATCGACGGCTTGCGTCTCATAGCCACCGAGGGTAAGCACCTCACCGCCCTCGGCCCACAGCTGGGCCTGATGGCGGCTTGGATCATCGTGATCTACTCCGTCGCTTTCCGCGTCTTCCGCTGGGAGTAGGGCCGAGCCACCCAACCTGATATACTAACGGTGTCGATGGTCGGGACTCTCCGCGGGGGTTTGGACGCGGGCGCGTAGCTCAATGGTTAGAGCAGCACTCTTATAAGGTGCCGGTTCCTGGTTCGAGCCCAGGCGCGCCCACCATTGACTTCTTATAACTTTATGATATCTTTATAATCGATTCGCTAGAGAAGTACCAGCCGACAACTCGAACGAGGGGAGCCATCATGAAGTGGCCCAGAGATCCAGCCGTCAATGTCCTGATCGGTGTCTTGATTGCATCCGCCGCTCCAGCCAAAGCTCGTAAGCCGCTTCTCGCCGTCGCGGGGGCCGGCCTTGGTCTGCTGACCGTGCTCTACGGCATCGCCGTCGCCGTCCCCGAGCCCGACGACGAGCGCGACGAGATCGGGCTTCCGGCTGGGATCGCCAGTGCCGGCTGAGCCTAGGCCTTACGACAAGCTGATCTGCCACCGCCGTACCGGCGTCATCTCGCTCCACCAAGTCGACGGTATCGTTGCGCTGAACGAAGCCGACTGCGACGATGCCAGCGCGGTGCAGATGAGAACCACGATCCGCACGTTCGATGCCGTCACCTTCTGGGTTCTGGCCAGAGCGTTGGCTAACACGCACGGTCTCAGGGCCGGCCGCGTCATCACGGCGGGCTCGACCTACTCGTGCCGGCTCCTGCCCCTGCGACCATCAACCGGCCCGCCAGCGGGCGACGATTCACCACCGTGAGTTCCGTCGCTTGCGGCGGGCTTCACGTTTGCTTGAGTATAATTGACAAACGTAAGCATTAGTGCTATTATAAATCACATCTCTTGGATCTAGCGATCCTTCGAGTTCCCCACAACCCACCCACCACTTCGATCCCAAGGGAGGCACCATGCCGGATTCTCCGGCCACCGGTTGGTTGTTTCGTGCACAAGCATGGGCCGTCATCAACGAAGCCGAAGACGCCGTTCGTGCGGCCGAAGACAGTAGCCACTGGCG
>CAYMAB010000120.1:0-2290 GCA_964388345.1 uncultured Candidatus Saccharimonadales bacterium | reverse complement strand
CATAGCTGCACCCGCAATAGCTTAATCATTATTATTGTAGACCGTGGCTATGGTGGCTGCAAATCGGCCTAGTGGTTCGATCCTTGCTATACTCTAACTATGTTCAAGCGCCCAGACGAGCACCATCACTTCAAGGCCTCGCTCACCGTCCGCGACGTCATCATCGGCATGTCGGACGGGCTGACGGTGCCGTTCGCACTGGCCGCTGGCCTCACCGGTGCCATGGCGGCTTCGCATCTGGTGGTGGCGGCCGGCTTGGCCGAGATAGCCGCCGGCTCGATCTCGATGGGCCTCGGTGGCTACCTCGCGGCCGAGAGCGACGCCGAGCACTACTACCGCGAGCGCGAGGTCGAGAAGCTGGAGGTGCGCGAATCGCCAGCCAAGGAAGAGCAGGAGATTCGCGACTTTCTGGCGCCCTACGGCATCTCGCCGGCGCAGGCCGAGCCGGTCGTGGCGGCGCTCAAGGCTAATCACCGAGCGTGGGTCGACTTTATGATGCTACATGAGCTGGGCCTCGAGCGGCCCGACCCGCTGAGGGCGCGCAAGAGCGCCGCCACCATCGCGCTGGCCTATGTGGCCGGTGGCTTCGTGCCGCTGGCGCCCTACTTCTTCGTTACCCAAGCCCACCAAGGTCTCCTCTACTCGGCGATATTGACACTCCTCGCGCTGCTCAACTTCGGCTACGTTCGCGGCCGCGTCAGCGGCACCAACGCTTGGCGCAGCGCTCTGCACACACTACTGGTCGGTGGCATCGCCGCCAGCGCCGCCTACGCCTTGGCCCGCCTGATCACTTAACCGGTGGTGGTGAAGTCGGCACCAATAGCGTGGAGCTTATCGAGCAAGTTCTCGTAGCCGCGCATCAGGTGCGCCACACCGGTGATGCGCGAGGTGCCGGTGGCCACCAGCGCCGCTAGCACATGGGCCATGCCGGCCCGCAGGTCCGGGATCTCGATCTCAGTGGCGTGTAGCGGCGTTGGCCCCTCGATTACGGCGCTGTGTTTGCAGAGCTGGCCGCGGTAGCGGCAGGGCAGCTCGCCGAGGCACTTGCTGTAGACGCCGATGTTGGCGCCCATGCGTGTGAGCGTCTCGACGTAGCCAAAGCGATCCTCGTGAACCGTCTCGTGGATGACGGACAGCCCATTGGCCTGCGTCAGGAGCACCACCAACGGTTGCTGCCAGTCGGTAGCAAAGCCTGGATGCGTGTCGGTTTCGACCTCGATGGCTTGGAGCGGTCCGCCATTACGCTTAAAGCGAATGCCGCCGTCTTCGATGATGTAGTCGGCGCCGATTCGCCGAATGGTGTTCAGGAAGGTGATGAGGTCATCTTGGCGAGCCTCTTTGACGAGCACATCGCCACCGGTGGCGATGGCGGCCAGCCCAAACGAGGCCGCCTCCAGCCGATCGGGCATCACGTGATGCTCGGCGCCGTGTAGGGATACCACGCCGTCGATGATGATGGTGCGGTTGGCCCGGAACTCAATGATGGCACCCATCTTCTGGAGCAGTTTGATTAGGTCTACGATCTCCGGCTCGATGGCCGCCCCCTCGATCGTGGTACGGCCGTGGGCCAAGACGCCGGCCAAGAGCGCGTTCTCGGTGGCCATGACGCTCGGGTAGGGCAGTTCGAGGTTGGTGCCGACTAGGCCAACCGTCGTCGCCACGTAGCGATCGCCGCGCTCTTCGACGGCTGCGCCCATCGCCATCAAGTTATGCAAGTGGAAGTCGACCGGCCGCGGCCCGATGCGGTCGCCGGTGACGGTCGGCAGATCAACCGAGCCGAGGCGATGTAGCAGCGGCGAGATGGCCAAGACCGAGAGGCGGTTGGGGATGTTGGTGCGCGGCACCTTGGCGGCCTTCAAGTTGGCGGCCGTGATCGTAGCGGTGTTGCCGTCGAAGCGGACCTCGCCGCCAACCGCTTGGATGATCTCGGCGGCCACTCGCACATCGCTGATCAGCGGGCAGTTGTGCAGCACCACCGGCTGGTCTGTTAGCAGCGCTGCCAGCATCATCTTGGTGGCGGCGTTCTTGGCCCCGCTGACGGTGACCTCGCCATGGAGCGGCTGGCCACCGGTAACTTCGAGAGTCGTCATGCACCAACTATAACCGCTTTTGCTCGCTCCGAACAGTCGCCTCAGTTAGGCCTGAACGGGGTCGCCGAGTATACTTAAGCTTGGGCGCCTGTAGCTCAGTGGATAGAGCACCAGTTTCCGGTACTGGGTGTCGGGGGTTCGAATCCCTCCGGGCCCACCATCTTGATTTCTCCCTTCCGCCTTTCTCGATCGCAAGCTCT
>CAYMAB010000119.1:0-2304 GCA_964388345.1 uncultured Candidatus Saccharimonadales bacterium | reverse complement strand
AACCACCCCGCCCTCGGCGGCTTCGTTCTACCCTCGTGGTAGATGCGAAGCTACCGGGGGCTTCGCATTTTATAGACTAGACGACGAAGTTGACAAGCTTGCGCGGCACCACGATGGTCTTCTTGATGGATTTACCATCGAGGTACTTCTTGACGCCTTCAAGCTTGGCGGCGAGGCGCTTCAAGTCGTCGTCGCTGGTGGCCGGCGTGGTGGTGAGGCTGCCGCGCAGCTTGCCATTGACCTGCACCACGATCTCAACCAATTCGTCGCGAACGTACTTCTCTTCATAACGCGGCCACTCGGAGACATGGACGCTCTCGGTCTGCCCGAGCGCCTGCCAGAGCTCCTCGGTGATGAAGGGCGCCATCGGGGCGAGCAGCTGGACGAGCGTGGTGAGGCTGGTGGCCCACGCCGCCGGCGCCGATTCGAACGGTAGATCGACCCGCAGTTTATAGAGGTCGTTGACATACTCCATCAGCGCCGCCACGGCCGTATTGAAACCGAAGTCCTCGAGATCATCGGTGGCCTTCTTGATCACTCGGTGGGTCGCCGCCACGAGAGCCGTCTCCAATTCACTATTCTGGGCATCGGCCTTGGACGCTTGGGCTTGGATGTGGTCGTAGACCAGCGCCCAGACGCGCTTGAGAAACCGGTGCGTGCCATCGATGCCGCGTGGATTCCACGTCACCGCCTGATCGAACGGCGCCATGAAGAGCTCGTAGAGGCGCAGCGCATCGGCCCCATAGCCCCGCTCCACCACCTCATCGGGCGCCACGATGTTACCGAGACTCTTACTCATCTTGCGACCGTCTTCGGCCAGCACCATCCCTTGGTTACGCAGCTCTAGGAACGGTTCACCGAAACCGATCAACTCGGCATCCTGCATCACCTTGGTCCAGAAGCGAGCGTACAGCAGGTGCATGACGGCGTGCTCGGCCCCGCCGATGTAGAGATCGACGGGCAGCCAGTACTTAATCTTAGCTGGGTCAAAGGCGCTCTTGGCGTTGTGCGGATCGGCGAAACGCAGGAAGTACCAGCTCGAACAGGCGAAGCCGTCCATCGTATCGGTCTCGCGCTCGGCTGGGCCGCCGCACTGATGGCAGGTAGTGTGCACAAAGTCGCTAACGTTGGCCAAGGGCGAGCGACTGTCGCCAGTCGGTTCGTAGGACTCCACTTCTGGCAACAGCACCGGCAGTTGATCTTCCGGCACCGGCACCAAGCCACACTTCTTGCAGTAGATCATCGGGATCGGCGCGCCCCAGTAGCGCTGGCGGCTGATCAGCCAGTCGCGCATGCGGTAGTTGATGGTCGCTTTGGCACCGGCGAGATCTTTGACCAATCGCTGGCGGGCCTCGGCCGAGGTCAGGCCGGTGTGCTCGCCGGACTCGACCAGCCTGCCATCATCAGTAGTCTGCTCGCCTTCGGCGCTGGCGATGACCAGCTTAACCGGCAACTTGAACTTCTCGGCAAACTCCCGGTCGCGCTCATCGTGAGCCGGCACGGCCATGACGGCGCCGGTGCCGTAGCCGAGCAAGACGTAGTCGGCGATCCAGATCGGGATCTTCTCACCATTGGCTGAGTTGATCGCGTAGCTGCCGGTGAAGACACCGGTCTTGGTACGATCAGTGCTCTGGCGCTCGATCTCGGTCTCGTTGGCCGCTCGCTTGATGTAATCATCGATCGCACCCAGCTGTTCAGCCGTCGCCAGCGCCTCGACCAAGGGATGCTCGGGCGCCAGCACCATGAAGGTGGCGCCGTAGATGGTATCGAGGCGGGTGGTGAAGACCTCGATGGTCTCCTTTGAACCGTCGACGGCGAAGGTGACGCTGGCACCCTCGCTGCGGCCGATCCAGTTGCGCTGCATCGTCTTGATGTTCTCCGGCCAGTCGAGGCCGTCGAGATCGGCCAAGAGTCGGTCGGCATACTCGGTGATCCTGAAGAACCATTGATTGAGCGTCCGCTTCTCGACCTCGTGGCCACAGCGCTCGCAGACGTTCTTGTTGTCCCTCTTTATGACCTGCTCATTAGCCAGCACCGTCTTGTCCTGCGGGCACCAGTTGACTAGCGCCTCGGCCTTGTAGGCGAGGCCGCGCTTGTAGAGCAAGAGGAAGAACCACTGCGTCCAGCGATAGTAGGCCGGATCGGTCGAGTCGATCTCGCGGTCCCAGTCGTAGGAGAAGCCCATCATCATCATCTGGCGCTTATAGGTGGCCTTGTTTTGATCGGTGGCGATCCGCGGTGACAGTTTATGCTTGAGCGCGTAGTTCTCGGCCGGCAGCCCAAAGGCGTCCCAGCCCATCGGGT
>CAYMAB010000118.1:0-2312 GCA_964388345.1 uncultured Candidatus Saccharimonadales bacterium | reverse complement strand
ACGACGCCGAACTGACCGACGAAGGGCGCAAACAGGCCGAGGCGGCGGCCGAGGACGTTCGACATCGCCATCTCCAGATCGATCGGATCGTGGCCTCGCCACTGCTACGGACACGCGAGACGGCCGAGATCGTGGCTACGGCGATTGGGCTGGCGCCTAGCCGCCTGACCTACGATCGTCGGTTGGAAGAGTACGACATGGGGGCGCTGACCGGCACGCCACTCCACCCGATCTCGTCGGCCGAACTGACCTCCCATCCCGAGGCCGAGGACCCAGCGGCCTTTCGCGACCGCATCGAGTCTGCCACCCGCGAAGCGGCCGCTCTGCCCGGCACCACCCTGATCGTCTCCCACGCCGGCATCGGCCGCATGCTCGAGGCCACTCGCCAAGGTATCGAGCCTAGGCACTTCTACGACATCCCCGAGCCACCCAATGGCCAGATCACCGAACTTAGGCTACACTGAAGTTGATTATGCTGAAGAAGCTGCTGAACATCCGCCTCTCCCTCATCTACCCGACGCTCTTCGTACTCTTCTTCCTCGTCCTAACCTACGTCGCCCCGACCAAGCTGACACCCGGCCAGCTGGCACTCTATTCCGTCAACACCTTCCTCTTCGGCTTCTACTTCTCGCCGCTCTTAAACGCTCAGAAGGCGCGGGTCGATAACTTGAACAAGGCCGTACGCCAGGACGTCATGGCGGTGCTCGATATCTTGGCCCAGTCGCACCTGCTGAGCGAATCGGTTCGCCACGAGCTCAAGGTCCGCCTGCGGCTCTACATCGACAGCGTCAATCACAACCCGAAGGTCTCGGCCGACAACCTCTACTACGACGAGCTGCTGCGCTACACCAAGCAGGCCAAGTTCAAGGACGACTCCGTCATGGACTCGATCTACGGCCAAGTCTCGAAGACCCAAGAAGACCGCGACAACATCCAGAACCTATTGGGTAGCAACGTCTTCAGTCACGAGTGGCTGGTCACGCTGGTGCTCTTTGGCATCACACTCTACTTCGTGATGCAGACCGACTACAACCACGTGCTCTGGTTCCGGGTGCTCTTGGCCGTTCTCTGCACCGGCATCTCGCTAATGCTGATCATCCTAGTGAAGTACGCCACCCTGACGCACAAGCAGGCCAAGCGCATCTGGGAGCCGCTCGACCGCTTGACCAAAGAGCACTTCGAGGACGTCGACACTAGCGAGGTGGCCGAGCTCAAGCGGCAGATCGTCGACCAGTCAAAGTAGAGCCGGCGTGGGATGTTAGAATAGAGCCATGTTGAAACGTGCCCAACGCCTACTGGTTGAGAACTCCGGCTACCTCGCTTGGATCATCGCGCTCTTGGCCACCGCCATCAGCCTGAGCTTAAGCGAGGTCTTTCACCTCGTGCCCTGCGTGCTCTGTTGGTACCAGCGCATCTGCATGTATCCGCAGCCGGTCATCATCGGCGTGGCGCTGGCCCGCAAGGATAAGGCGTGGCCCTACACGGCGCTGCCGCTCTTAATCGTTGGTTGGCTGATCGCGGCCTACCACTCGCTACTCCAGTGGCACATCATTCCCGACTCGCTAGCGCCCTGCATGACGGGTGTGTCGTGTACCACCAAGCAGATCAATTGGTTCGGCTTTCTGACCATTCCCTTCATGTCGTGGATTGCATTTTCCGGCATAATCGTCTTAACTTACATCTATATGAGGAGCCAGCGGTGAGTAAAGAGACCAAGATTCTGGCGGGCATTACGGTGGTGGTGGTGGGCGGCATGATCGCGCTCTTCGCGCTGGCCAACCACAAGGCGGCCGCGCCGACGGCCGTCGGCAACGCCCAAGACATCAGCCGGGCGTCCAGCCATCGCCTCGGCAGTGGCAGCGTCCAAGTCGTCGAGTTCGGCGACTACCAATGCCCGGCCTGCGAAGCGGCCTACCCCGACACCAAGCGCATCATCACCGACTACGGCTCGAAGATCACCTTCATCTTCCGCAACTACCCGCTGCCGATGCACCCGAACGCGCCGATGGCGGCCGAGGCGGCCGAGGCGGCCGCGACGCAGGGCAAGTTCTGGCAGATGCACGATAAGCTCTACGACACCCAGAATAGCTGGGCCAACTTGCCCAATCCGCTCGACACTTTTGTGAGCTATGCGGCTTCACTCGGCCTCGATACGGCCAAGTTCAAGAGCGACGTCCAGAACAACGCCAACGCCAAGGTGATCGCTCAAGATCAAGCCGATGGTAACGCCCTCCAGCTCCAAGGCACACCGAGCTTCTTCGTCAACAACAAGGCCGTCACCGTCTCGACTAGCTACTACGGCGACCTCAAGA
>CAYMAB010000117.1:707-2332 GCA_964388345.1 uncultured Candidatus Saccharimonadales bacterium | reverse complement strand
GTCGACCTCGACACCGGCAAGGTCACCCCAGATACGACCTACACCGACACCGGCTTCTTCAAGGTCGATGGCTACACCGTCAAGAACGCCGAGGGCAAGGCCTACGGAGTCTCCTCGATGTCGAAGGTCATCCTCTTCTCACTCAACACCGGTGCCATGTTCGTGCTGCGCATGCTCGGTGGCGATCCCAACACCATCAACGCCGCCGGCAAGAAGATCTTGTACAGCTACATCACGGCCCATTTTGGCTTCGGCGCTAAGACCGGCGTCGAGCAGACCGGTGAGAGCGCCGGAAAGGTCAACCCACCGTCGAGTTCGGACGTCAACTACGCCAACATGACCTTCGGCCAAGGCCTCGATGTGACGATGCTACAGATGGTGGCGTCGGCCGCCGCGATCGCCAATGGCGGCCGGCTCTACAAACCCTACCTAGTTGATCAGACGATCGCACCGAACGGCACCACCACCACGACCAAGCCGACCTTGGTACGTGATCACGTCATCTCGGCCACCACGGACGCCCAGCTCACCACCATGCTCGAGAGTGTGGTGAACGAAGGCACGGGGCGGGCCACCAAGCTGCCGGGCTACCAAGTCGCCGGCAAGACCGGCACGGCCCAGATCCCCGATCCAAACGGTCCGGGTTATCTCGCCACCAAGAACATCGGCTCGTTTACTGGTTTTGCGCCGGTCGGCGACCCCAAGTTCGTCATGATGGTGCGGATCAATGAGCCGACGACGCCTGGCTTCGCCGAGTCGACGACGGTGCCGGTCTTCGCGCAGATCGCTCAGTGGCTCTTGCGCTATTACGCCGTGCCGCCGAGTGGGTAAGCCCTTATGTTAAACCTGTTGATATGGTAGAATAACCTCCAATGACTTTCTTGCACCAAGCTCAAATCGTCCCACTGTCACACATCTTCGTGTTGGCGCTGCTCACCTTCATCGTCTCGATGTTGCTGACACCAATCTACACGCATCTAGCCTTCAAGCACCAGTGGTGGAAGAAGGCCCGTACGCACGCCTCGACTGGAGAGAAGGCGCCGATCGTCCACCGGCTCCAAGCCGAGAAGCATAAACGCAACATCCCGACGATGGGGGGCGCCATTCTGATCATCGCCGTGGCGGTCGTGACGGTGGCCTTCAATCTTGATCGTAATCAAACGTGGCTGCCGCTGGCCACGTTGGTCGGCGCCGGCCTCGTTGGCTTGCTCGATGACTACATCAACATTCGAGGCTCTCAGAACTTGGCTGGCGGCCTGCGGGTCCGCGTCAAGTTCTTCCTCATCCTCGGCACCGCCATCGCCGGCGCGCTCTACTTCTACTATAAGCTGGGTTATCACCTAGTCCATGTGCCAGCCGTCGGCAACTTCAGTATTGGCTGGCTCTACATCCCGCTCTTCATCGTGGTGGTGGTCTCGACCGCCAACGCCGTCAACATCACCGATGGCATCGACGGCCTCGCTGGCGGGCTGCTGACGACGGCCTTCGGGGCCTACGGCGTCATCGCCTACTTCCAAGGTTCGTATGGCATCGCCGGGTTCTGTGCCTCCGTCGTCGGAGTGATGCTGACTTACACGTGGTTCAGCATCTATCCGATCCGATTCCTGATGGGGGATAGTGGCGCC
>CAYMAB010000117.1:0-697 GCA_964388345.1 uncultured Candidatus Saccharimonadales bacterium | reverse complement strand
GGGTACGACGCTTGGCGTCATCGCCATGCTGACCAACTCGGTCTTCGTGCTGCCGATCATCGGGGCCGTCTTCGTGGTCGAGGCCGGCTCGAGCGTGCTCCAGATCGCCTCGAAGAAGATTCGGAAGAAGAAGATCTTTCTGTCGGCGCCGTTGCACCATCACCTCGAGGCGATCGGCTGGCCGGAGCCGAAGGTGACGATGCGACTCTGGGTGATCGGGCAGGTCTCTGGGGCGATCGGCCTAGTGCTCGGGCTGCTCGGAAACCGGATGCGATGACCAAGGTGGAGGTGGCACGGCGCGGCCATAAGCCCGACTATATCTTGGCGTTGGTGGTCTTTGGGCTGCTTGCTACTGGGCTGGTCATGATGTACTCGATCAGTCCAATTCTCAGTTATAAGTTGTCCGGCTCACCGACCTCGAACTTCTACTTCTATAATCACTTGCTCAACGTCGTCATCGGCCGCATCAATATCGACTTCCTCGTCCATGTCGGGGTCGAGATCCACGATACTGGATCGAGCCTCCATTGCCGGCTCAAATCGCGCCAAACCGCCTCGCGTCCCCTTCTTCGAAATGTTCTGAACCGGCGTCGGCTCCAGCGATCATAGACCTTCTTGCGACGGATCCGGCCCGAGAAGCGTTCATTACGAGCGCAGATGCGGTTCGGGCTTTATGATTCGTCGATGATGACCGATA
>CAYMAB010000116.1:0-2333 GCA_964388345.1 uncultured Candidatus Saccharimonadales bacterium | reverse complement strand
GTCAAACGCTCGGCCGTACGCGGACCGATACTCGGCAGCTTACCGAGTTCCTCGATGACCCGCTCGACCGATCGCGGGATCAGCGGCATCTAGAGGCCCGGGATTCCCAGACCGCCGGAGACCTGCCGCATCTTCTCGGCGGCGGCTTGCTGCGAGCGGGTGATGGCCTGCGAGACGGCCGACTCGATCCACTTCTCCAGCCGCTCGATGTCGTCTAGCTCAACCTTAGCGGCATCGATGGTGACATTCTGCAGTTTCTGCTCGCCGTTGATCTTGACGCGCACCGCCCCGTCCCCCGTCTCGACCTCGATGATCTCCTTGGCCAGCGCCGCCTGAATCTTCTTTAACTCTAGGAGCGCCTTGGCTCGATCAAACATATGATGACTCCCTTACCACCTCATTGTACAAGACTCTAACCTGTTATGCTACTTGGCGACCGGTAAGTGAAAGCGTTCAACCTTCGAGTCGGCGGCTTGGAACTGGCCGACCAGTCGCCAACTGGATGGCACGGCGAAGTCGCCGGTAGCGCCGGGCTTGCCGACGACCCAGACGTAGCCAGAGGCCGGGTGGAGATCGTTGAATGCGCGAACGAGCACGCCCGGTTGGTTATAGATAAGGCCGCTCTCGTTGTAGCCGTTGACGCCGTTTGGGGCGAGGAGCTGTGTCTTGATGCCGGTGTGGTTGTAGTAGCTGAAGTCGAAGTAGGTGTAGAGCTCGCCGGAGATGACGGCGTCGCCGGCCGTATAGTTGCGGCCGACGTAGGTGCCGACGGCCCTCATGTTGTGGGTGGCCTGAGCGTAGACGTTGCGGATACCAAAGCCGAAGGTGGCCAGAACGGCGAGCGTGGCGAGGCTCTGGAGCCAGCGCCGGCGCTGGAAGGGCCACGCTTGGACGATCAGGGCGGCTAGGAGAATGTAGAAGCCGGCGGCGGCGAAGACGAAGTAGCGGTCGACGTAGATCGGGCGCTTGTACGACAGCACAAAGACGGCCAAGGGAGCTAGGAACGTCAGGGCAGCGATCAAGCTGCGGCCCGGTCGCTCGGTGCGCTTAGCGGCGATAAGCCAGTTGGCGACGAGGGCGACGAAGACGGCGAAGGCACTCAGCCGCACGATGGTTTGGAGGGCGCCGAGGTCGGTGAAGGTCAGGAACTGGGCCAAGGTTGAGGGAATCGTCAGCGCCGTGACCTTCGGGATCCAGAAGGCCGCTTGGACCCGCTTGAACTGGCCGTAGGCCACCGACACCCACGGCGCGAAGAGGACGGCGGCGGCCACATTGGCCAGCCACCAGCCCTTTGAGCGTAGACCTTGGCCCTTCTTACTTGATTTTAGAGCGACGTAGAGCCAGTGGACCGCCACCACGAAGACGCTGTAGTAGTGGGTGTAGAGCGCCGCCGCGATGGCCAGCGCATAGGCGCTCCACCACCACGTTGCTCGCTTTGATTCAAGCGCTCGCACCAATAAGTACGTAGCCAAGAGCAGCCAGAGCGCCACCATGGCGTACATGCGGTCCTCTTGGCTGTAGCGGACTAGAAACGGTCCAAGGGCCAAGAAGACGGCCGCGAGGCGCCCGGCGCCGTCGCCAAAGAGTCGCTTAGCCAAGCCAAAACCAACCACGATGGCGAGGAGCAGGCAGACGGCGCTAAGGCTGCGGCTGCCGAGTTCGCTGGTGCCAAAGAGCCTCATCCAGAAGTGCAGGACCTCATAGTAGAGTGGCGGATGGACGTCGCGAGCGGTGCCGGCGATAATCTGGGCCGGCGAGCGCGGCGCTAGCATCATGGTGTAGCCCTCATCGTGCCAGATGCTGGCCTTGGTGATGTCGGTGAAGCGCACGATCGCGCCGGCGACCAACGCCAACCCGACGACGATCTGGTTCTTTAGACGTTCATCGAACTTGACCTTAGTTCGGCTCAAAGCGAAAACTCCTCTGCTTATACTTCCCGGTTAATAGATTCCAGCGGATTCGGAGTAGATCGCGTAAGACTTGGACGGCCGCTCCGGTTGGCGAGTCACCGACCAGTCCAGTGGCCTTGGGATCCTTCCAGTCGTCGGCCGGGAAGGTGGCGATCTTGTAGCCGAGCCTGCGAGCGACGGCAAGGATCTCCATGTCGAAGCCCCAGCCGACGATCGTCTGGCGGCCGAAGATGGCCTCGGCGGCGCTGGCTCGGAAGATCTTGAAGCCGCACTGGGTGTCTTTGATGCCTGGCAGCAGGATGACTTGAGCGAGCACGTTGCCGCCAACGGTGATGAGCTTGCGAGTCCACGACTTATGGATGGTGCCAAGGTTGCGGACGGCGATGGCGACCTCGGCGCCCCCCTCCATCACTCGCCACGCGT
>CAYMAB010000115.1:0-2334 GCA_964388345.1 uncultured Candidatus Saccharimonadales bacterium | reverse complement strand
CTGACGCACGAGGGCGACGGCCGCATCAACATCTTGCTGCTCGGCATCGGCGGGCCCGGCCACGACGGGCCAAACCTGTCCGACACCATGATGGTGGTGAGCATCGATCCCAAGACGCACGACGTCGCCATGTTGAGTGTGCCGCGCGACCTCTACGTGCCGATCAAGGGCTACGGTTGGACGAAGATCAATGCTGCTAACGCCTACGGCGGAGCGACGCTGGCCAAGCAGACGGTCGAGAACGTGCTCGACATCCCGATTCACTACTATGGGCTGATCGACTTCACTGGCTTCAAGAAGGCCGTCGACGCCGTCGGTGGCGTTGATTTGACCGTCACCAAGCCGATCTACGATACTGAGTATCCCAACGACGTCACTGGGCGCAGCGAGGTCTTCTCACTAGCGGCCGGTCCCCAGCACATGAACGGCACCATCGCGCTAAAGTACGTGCGCTCGCGCAAGAGCACCAGCGACTTCGACCGGGCCGCTCGCCAGCAGATCCTGCTAGTGGCGCTGCGCCAGAAGGCGCTCTCGCTGGGCACGCTGTCCAATCCGGTCAAGATCTCCAACTTGATCGACATCGTCGGCTCGAGCGCCCGCACCGATCTGCAGCTAAGCGAGATCGATAAGCTGGCCCAGATCGGCCAGACGATCGATGGCTCCAAGGTCACCACCAAAGTGCTCGACACCACTCCCAGCGGACTCTTAGCTTTCAGCTACTATACTTATGCTGGATCGGTCGAGATCCCGGCGGCCGGAGTGCGCAACTTTAGCGCCATTCAGGCCTTTGCGCACTCCTACTTCGTCGATAACTACATTAAAGAGGAGAACGCTACGATCGAGGTTCAGAACGGCACAGTCACCAACGCCCAAGCCAGCGCCGTCGGCGCGCAGCTCAAGACCTATGGCTACAACATCGTCTCGATGGTGACGGCTGGTCGGCAGAACTATGCCCACAGCGTCATCATCGACTACACCGGCGGCAAGAAGCCCTACACCATCAACTATTTGCAGAATCGCTTCCACGCCACCGCCCAGCGCGGCAGCCGCCAGCCCGGTGACCCCGACATTAGAGTAATCGTCGGCGCCGACTACAAGATCGCGCCGCTCTACAGCACGCTCTGATGCGGCCGCGCCTCGTCACCATCGGTCTGGAGGTGGCCCAAGCGGTCGCGCTGGTGATCGGCGCCCGCTACCTTGGCCCATGGCCGACCGGCCTCGCATGGCTGGCGCTGGAGGGCTGGCGCTTCTGGCGCCTCGGTGATCGCACCACCGTCGGCCGCCTCGCTGTTGAGGCGATGGTTGGGCTCAGCCTCATCATCCTCGTGGTGCTGAACCGGCTCTGGGGCACCGAGGTCGCTCTCGGCCTCGTCTACCTCGTGTGGCGACTAGCGGCCAATCGGCCCGATCAACTGCGCCTGAGGCTCTGGCGACTTGGTTCGGCTGCCTTCCTGATGCTGGCCGCCATCTTCACGGCCACGGCCATCTGGCGCTGGCCGGTCTTCATCGTGCTGGTACTCGTCTGGCTGAGCAGTTGGCTGGTGGCTCGCGAGCTGATGGTGCCGGGGGAGCGGGCCGGCGAGGTACTGGCGGCGGCGTGGGCACTCGTAGCCACCGAGATCGCCTATCTCTTCGCCGTCTGGCTGGTCAGCTACATTCTGCCGGGTAACATTCTGGTGGTGCCGCAGGCCGCCATCGTGCTGGTGGCGCTGGGTTACTGCTTCATGAACATATACATCGCTCACATCAACTCAAAACTGTCCCGCTCACGGCTGGCCGAGTACGCCATCATCGGACTCTGCTTGCTCATCATCGTCATGGCCGGCACCAAGTGGAACGGCGCCATTTAAGGAGGTAGTATGGACGAACACGACCCAATTCACGGTAAGAACTCAGCACTGGCGGCGCTCCAGCGCCTCGTCTGGCTCGGTGCCATCCTTGGCCTCGTGGCCGGTGCCGGCGGCGCGCTGCTCGTAATTCGCTACGGCCAGGGCCTCATCCCGGTCGATAAGAAGCAGGTGGTGGTGCAGGAGAACTCGGCCGTCGTCGATGTCGTGAGGAGCGTCTCTCCGAGCGTCGTCAGCATCACTTCCGTCACCGATGGCCAAGATATGTTCGGCTTCGGCAGCACCGAAGAGCAGGGGGCCGGGACGGGCATGATCATCACCTCTAGCGGCCTGATCTTGACCAACAACCATGTCGTGCCGGTGGGCTCCGGCAGCCTGACCGTCTTTACCAGCGACGGCAAGGAGTATAAGAATGCCCAAGTGGTGGCGCGCGACACCACCAACGACATCGCTTTCGTCAAGATCGACGCCAGCGAAACCCAGGCGC
>CAYMAB010000114.1:0-2408 GCA_964388345.1 uncultured Candidatus Saccharimonadales bacterium | reverse complement strand
CTCGTCGACCTCTTCTATAGTGCCTATAACCCGGACGTCGCCTTAAACCAGAAGTTGATCGATCCGGCCCAGCTGCAGTCGGCCACCGTCACCAAGGGCCAAGGCGCCGCACCGAAGTTCACGCTACCGGTGGCGCCGACCAGTGTCGGCCGCGACGATCAGGAAGGAGGCGGTGGTGGCGCTGTTTAATAAGAAGGCCAAGGGCACGGGCCCGCCGGACCAAGCCTCCCAAGAGCAGCGCGAGGCCGAGCTGATCTACCGCGAGGGCATCGTGACGCTGCGCGACTTGATCGCGCCGCCGTCACTTGAAATCGAGTCGTCCTACGTGCGCATCGGCAAGCGCTACGCTCGCACCATCTACGTCTACGGCTACCCGCGCCAGATCTTCACCGGCTGGCTCTCGCCGATCATCAACTTAGACGAAGTCATCGACCTGAGCCTCTACATCTACCCGGTCGAGAGTCGAGTGGTGCTCGACAACTTGAAGCGCAAGGTCGGCCAGCTCGAGGCCACCTACACCATCAACCAAGAGAAGGGCCGCGTCCGCGACCCGGGCCTAGAGGCCGCTATTCAAGACGCCGAGGAGCTGCGCGACAAGCTGCAAGTGGGGGAGGAGCGCTTCTTCCGCTTTGGTCTCTACCTGACGATGTACGCCAACTCGCTCGACGATTTGAACCAAATGCAGCGCAAGATCGAGGGCATCTTTGGCCAGTCGCTGGTCTACTCCAAGCCGGCCACGCTCCAAATGGAGCAGGGCTTCAACTCGACGCTGCCGGCCGGCTTCGATCAGCTCCAAGTCAGCCGCAACATGAACACCGGCGCGCTCTCGACCACCTTCCCCTTCACTTCGGCCGAACTCAGCCGCAACGAAGGCATTCTCTACGGCATCAACCGCCACAACAACGGCCTCGTGCTCTTCGACCGTTTCAGTCTGGAGAACGCCAACATGGTCGTCTTCGCCAAGTCCGGTGCCGGCAAGTCCTTCGCCGTCAAACTCGAGAGTCTGCGCCTGCTGATGCTCGGTGCCGAGATCATCACCATCGACCCGAAGAATGAGTACCAAACCCTCTGTGACGCCGTCGGCGGCACCTTCTTGCACCTGTCGCTGGCCTCGGACACCCACATCAACCCGTTTGACCTGCCTCAGACGGTCGACCCCGAGGAGGCCGACAACGCCCTCCGTGCCAACATTATCATGCTACACGGATTATTACGCCTGATGATCGGCAAAATGGCGCCGAGCGAGGAAGCCGATCTCGACGTCGCGCTAATTAACGTTTATGGCTCCAAGGGCATCACCAATGACCCGATGACTCACACGGCCGAGCCACCGGTGATGATCGATTTGTATAAGACACTGGTTCAGCTTGGTGGCTCGGGGCCGGCGCTGGCTTCGCGCTTGCGACGTTTCACCGAAGGCACTTTCTCAGGTATCTTCAGCCAGAAGTCCAATGTCGACCTGAACAGTAAGTTCGTGGTCTTTAATATTCGCGACCTGGAGGACGAGCTGCGGCCAATCGGCATGTATATTGCATTGAATTACATCTGGAATCGGGTCAAGACCGACAAGCGTCGCCGCATCTTGGTGGTGGACGAGGCCTGGCAGCTGATGAAGTATCCCGACAGCGCGGCTTTTCTGTTCTCGATTGCCAAGCGAGCCCGTAAATATTACTTGGGTCTGACCACCATCAGTCAGGACGTCGAGGATTTCTTGAGTAATCGCCTGGGGCGAGCTGTCGTCAACAACTCCAGTCTGCAATTGTTGCTCAAGCAATCGCCAGCCGCCGTCGATATTGTGGCCGAGACATTCAAGCTGACTACCGAAGAGCGTGATCGATTGAGCCAATTCCCGGTCGGTGAGGGCCTGTTCTTCGCCGGACTGTCGCACGTAATTATTCGGATTTTGGCCAGCCCGACCGAGGAGCAGTTGATTACAACCAACCCACAACAGATGCTTGAGGCAGCGGGCGGGGTAGCTACGGCTGGCAGCGTCGGTGGTGACGAAACTGGTGGCACCAGTATTCTGCCGGCCGATCTGCAGACGCCCCAGCAGCAAATGGCGCAAGCACAGGCCACCCCAGTAACACCAACTCCAGCCGCCACGCCAAGCGGCCAATTACCGCCAGCTTTTGCCGCACCAACCTCTGCTCAAGCTCCAGCTCAGCCTACTAACACTCAAACCAACCCAGGAGCCTAGATGCTGCCCGACGAGATGCTCGAGCCAAAGCGGGTGCCGCGACCAGGCGGCTTTACACCAACGCCGCCAATCAACGAGGGGCCGGCTAGTCGCCAGCAATTAGCTGACTCGCAGCCAGTGACAGATCCAGCTGCTGCGAAATCCGATGATGCGCCCGGTACTGAAGACAATGCTGAGCCAGCTGCTGAAAACAGCGGTGAACCGCCGACAG
>CAYMAB010000113.1:0-2532 GCA_964388345.1 uncultured Candidatus Saccharimonadales bacterium | reverse complement strand
GCGTCGTTAGGTCCTCGAGCGTCCACTTGCCTGTGGCGTCGATCTCGATGTTGGGCAGGTCGCCGGCTTGGATTGGGTGGTTAACATCTGGGTCGCCGTTACCGGCCGGGCCGGGATCGAAGTGGCCGCCGGCGCACTTGAAGCCGCCACTGCAGTCGGCCTTCTCGTGGATGTGAACGGCGTGGCGGCCGGGCTTGAGCTTCTCTGGGTCGCCCGCTAGCTCCAACTTAATGTAGACGATGCTGCCAGCACCCATACGGTACTCGACCAGCTCGGCCGTACCGCTGATGCCATCACCGGCCATCACGGCCTTCGCCCGCGCCGTCTCTTCTTGCATAAACTTGGTCGTGTCCATGCTCTAACTATAGCAAACTTTTACGGCTCCGAGCTCAGTCCAACGTCTTCTCGTAAAAGAAGATGTCGAAACGGTTGCCGGAGGCGTGATCGACCATCCGCCGATCGATCTGCCGATAACCGTTCTTATCATAGAGGCGCCGAGCCGCCACTTGTTTGCTGGTAGTGTCGAGAATCATCCGCTTGAACCCGAGCGCTCTGGCGCGGGCCTCTATGGCGCCAAGCAAGGCCTGCCCCAAGCCTTGACCATGATGGTTCGGGTCGACGGCCACGCGCTTCATCTCGACAGTCGAAGCATCAACGGGCTTGATGGCGCCCATCGCGACGATCCGGTCGCCCTCGATTCCCACAATGACGTCGCCACCGCGGAGATAGGTTGCCTCGATATCACTCAGGTCATCGGTCCAAGTACCGAACTCGGCATCGGGGTAGACCGAACGTAGTGCTCGCATGAAGAGCTCTGGCAAGATGGTAGCATCGCTCGGTCGATAGCTTCTGAATTCGACGTTCATGGCTCAATCATACCAAAGATAGTCGCGCCGGAATGCTACAATAAGGCCATGATTGCGCGCTTGAAGCAAAGGCTCTTCTTTCCAGTCGCCGGCTACTTTAAGTTCTGGGCGCGGCTGAGGCTGCGCCGCTGGCACCCGCAGATCGTCCTCATCACTGGCTCGAGTGGTAAGACGACGCTTCTGCACTTGCTGGAGGCCCAGATTGGCCAGCGCGCTCACTACTCCCACCATGCCAACAGCGCCTTCGGTGTGCCCTTCGATATCCTCGGGTTGCACCAAGATAACGGTTCGCTGGTGGACTGGGTGCGGCTGGCACTGGCCGCTCCCTTCATGGCGATGGGGCCGGTTCGCACCGAGCGGCTCTACATCGTCGAGGCCGACTCGGATCGGCCCGGCGAGGCCACCTTCATCGCCGATCTGGTGCGGCCGGAGGTGGCCGTCTGGCTCTCGAGCGACCGCAGCCACAGCGCCGCCTTCGACCGGCTGGTGGAAGCCGGGCAGGCACCGAACGTTGAGGTGGCCATCGCCCACGAGTACGGCCACCACCTCGAGCGAGCCACCAAACTGGTGGTGGTCGATGGCGACTCCGAACGCATCACCGCCCAGCTCGGCCGCACCAAGGCCAAGGTCGCTCGGGTCGATGGTACATCGATCACTCACTACAGCGTCGCGGCGGCCGGCACGCGCTTCACCATCGATGGCCACGATTATCACATCAAGGCGCTGCTACCAGAGGAGGCCGGCCGCTCCATCGCCGCCGTCGTGATCGTCTGCGACTACCTCGGAAACCAACTCGACCGTGACTTTGCAGCCTTCAAGTTGCCGCCGGGCCGCAGCTCGATTCTGCGCGGTGTGAAGAACACCACCTTAATCGACAGTACTTACAATGCCATTCCCGACGCCGTCCGGGCCATTCTCAACCTTTTCGACCACTTCGCCGCTCCGACGAAATGGGCCGTCATAGGCGACATGATCGAGCAGGGCCGATCGGAGCAGGCCGAGCACGAGCGGCTGGCCGATGAGCTGGCCAAGTTGAGACTGGATCGTATCCTCTTGGTCGGCCCACGCCAACAGAAGTACACCGCACCGCGGCTAAAGCGATCGATCGCCAAGGGCACCGTGATCGAGACGTTCCTAGAGCCAAAAGAGGTTCTGGACTACCTCGAGCGCGAGATCAAGGGTGGCGAGACGATCCTCTTTAAGGCCGGTAGCAGCTTCAACCTCGAGGGCGTCGTCGAGCGACTGCTGGCCAATCCCAAAGACGCCGACCGGCTCTGCCGCCGCGGCACCATGTGGGAGCGCCGCCGCAAGGCGCGCGGGCTCTAAGTCTAGCCCTTCAGCGCGAACTGGGCGATGACCTCTGAGTCGAGCCCGCCGGCCGGATCGCGCAAGACCCAGAGGCGGTCGACCGTCTGCACCGTATTAACATAGAGCTTGGCCTCGACCACCGGTTGGTGATGCCATTCGATCGTCATGTGCGGATAGAAGTGCTGGCCCTCTCTATCCGGATACTTCGAAGTGATGTGATCGCCCAGCTCGTCGATTAAATGCTTATGCAGAGCCATTACATCGGGAGTCGGCTCAACCTCGATGATATCAACCGGCATGTGAGCCGGCCGCACCTGATTCAAGAACCGGATCGACAGCGGCGGCGTGCGTTCGGCCA
>CAYMAB010000112.1:0-2558 GCA_964388345.1 uncultured Candidatus Saccharimonadales bacterium | reverse complement strand
GTTACAAGTTCAGTACCTACGCGACGTGGTGGATTCGTCAAGCCATCACCCGCGCCATCGCCGACCAGGCCCGCACCATTCGTATTCCGGTGCACATGGTCGAGACGATCAATAAGCTGATCCGCACACAGCGCCGCTTGGTCCAAGAGCTCGGCCGCGAGCCGTTGCCAGAGGAGATCGCTGCCGAGATGGAGATGGACGTCGAGAAGGTCAACCACATCATCAAGATCAAGCAAGACATCGTCTCGCTGGAGGCGCCGGTGGGGGAGGAGGACGACTCCAAGCTCGGCGACTTCTTGCCGGACGAGGACTCGGCCACGCCGGAGGAGAACGCCACCTACCAGCTGCTCAAAGAGCACGTCAATCAAGTGCTCGACCTCTTGACGCCGCGCGAGCAGAAGATTCTGCGCATGCGCTTTGGGTTGGAGGACGGTCGCACGCGCACGCTCGAGGAGGTTGGCCAAGAGTTCGGCGTCACTCGCGAGCGGATTCGCCAGATTGAGGCCAAGGCGCTGGCGAAGCTTCGCAAGCACCGCGAGAGCAAGAAGCTGCGCGACTACCTGCGCTAGATCTGCTTGGTAGAGCCAAACCCGCACACAATCGTCGCTATTGCAATTTCAATTGTAATATGGTAATATGTGGCCAATTCGAGGGACTAGAGAGTCGGCTCGAGGCACCTTCCGACCAACCATCGCCCAACGGCTGTAGCTTCGAGCTTGTTTTAGAGAACAGGTTCGAAGCTGCAGCCACCCGGCCGTAGTGTCGCCAAGTACCCGAGCCCCCAACGGAGGACACGGTGACGATGAGTACACTTCCCCAGCCCCCCCACATTCACCCTCCGACAGAGGAGACTGTGGCCAGAGTTCGTGAACGACGATCGTGGCTGGATGTGCGCAAAGCCATCCGACCCCACGAGTACCTCGAGCCGGATATCGAGGAGCAGTTCCCCGTTCCCGATGACGGCATCGATGATTCGCTGACGACGCTGACGTTCGTCGGCCTCAACCGGTCTATGGACTCGACGGAAGTTGAGCAAGCCTGCGAGAGGCTCGGGCTTCGTCCGATCCACCCTCAAGCGCTGCTCGATTGCTACGAGGCCTACACCCGGCTCCATCCCAACTCCGGCCCGATCTTCATGGCCGCGTTGGCTCGATTCCAAGTCATTCGGAGTCGAGACTCGGAGGGCACGACGGATCGGGGTCCGATGGTGCTGACGCTGTCCGATGCGTCCGATGAACGCAACTTCAGTTACTACGCGTACGACACGTCGTGGCCGGTCGAAACGATCTTTCCGGCGGTATCGGCGGTCAAGTGAGGTTCTACGGGGCCGGAACACAACTTGTGTTCCGGCCCTGAGTCATTTATGGGCCAGTCAGTGTCAATCGTGTCAATTATAATTAAGGCTTGAATAAGCCAAAAAAGTCTGCTAAGGTAGTAAAGATTGTCCATCTAGAAAGAAGTCACCTGACTTCTTTGTTCTAGGGTTTCCGTCTTCACCCCGCGTCGCTCGCTGTGAGCCAGTAGGGGAGACTAATAAAGACGGTGGCTCGCATCCCCATACCCACCAATGGAACCCAAGGGGTTTCCCAGACTTCCACGAGTAGGTAGAACGATGCGACGATCAAGAAGATATGCCCCTCGTCTCAAACGAGGCGGGCTGGCGGCAACGATGGTGCTGGTGGCCTGCCTGTTGGCGGCCGCACTGATACCGGCCGGCACCACCGCGGCCGGTCCGCCGGCGGTGCGAACCGTGGCCGAGGCGGCGGTACCGGTGAGCGCACCGTTGCTCGGAACCGCTGCGCCTACCGTGGCGCTGCACCGTGTGGTGACGATCGATCGATCGGCCAGACGGGTGCGCCGGCTGGTGAGCCGCTACCTCGCCGAGCGGGAGATGCTGGCGGCCCAGGCCAGAGCCCAAGCGGCGGCGAAGACTCAAGCCGCCGAGCGCGTCCGGTCGGTCTCGGCGGCCGCCAGACCACATGCAGTCAGTTCGGGAGGATTTCTGGCCTGTATTCGCGGTAATGAGTCGGATACGGCCGGCGGCTACCAAGCCGTCAACCCAAGCGGCTACTACGGTGCCTACCAGTTCTCCCAGAGCACTTGGGATAACACGGCCCGTCACATCGGTCGCTTGGACCTCGTTGGCAAACGACCAGACCAAGTCGATCCAGCGACGCAAGACCTGATGGCGACCGCGCTCCATGCTTGGCAGGGCTCAGGCCCTTGGGCGGGAGACGGCTGTTAGTCAGACGTTCGCAGAGGCCCTCCCCGGCATTCGGTCGGGGAGGGCCACCTACACAGTGATTATTGGTATACTTACCTCATGGCGAAGCAACCCAAACTGATTCTCGTCGACGGCAGCGCCGTCTTTCACCGCGGCTATCATGCCATTCCGCATCTCTCCAATGCCAAGGGCGTGCCGACCAACGCCGTCTATGGCTTCACCAGCATGCTCCTAAAAGTCCTTGGCGATCTGAAGCCGACCTATGCGATCGTGGCGTGGGATAAGTCTGGCCACACCTTTCGCAACGAGCTCTACGATCAGTACAAGGCTCAGC
>CAYMAB010000111.1:0-2609 GCA_964388345.1 uncultured Candidatus Saccharimonadales bacterium | reverse complement strand
AACCAGCGAGAGCATGACGATGTTATCACCGACGATCGTGATATCACCAGTGAGTGGGTACTTCTCGGGTGGGACGAAGCGTGACTCACGATTACGCTGAGCATCCGATTCCTTCAAGAAAGGGCCCTCTTTTGAGGTGTAGATAAACTTGCTGTGAATCCCCGCCCGACTGCGCTCAGGATTACCGAAGGCCGGCCGGAACTCTGGGAAGAAGGCATAGACTTGGTCTAGATTACTCATACCATAGAGCTCCTTGGCGCTCTTGTTGGTCTCAAGGAAGCTGGCCATGATCGTCTTGATCCCCTCGGCCGTATCATAAAAGCGCACGTTCGGAGAATCGGTCGGGATGTTCTTCAGCTTGGCCAGTTCAGGCAACACGGCCTCGAACTGGGCCTTCTGCTCCTTGATCGACTGCTCCTTCTTGGCTAGAAGCCGTCGCAGCTGGCTGGGCTCCTCGGCCAAGAAGTAGGTCTTCTTGCCCTTGGTCGACTGACTGACGAGGCCAAGGTTGGCCAGCGACTCGAGGATGACATAGGTCGTCACTCGCTTAATGCCAGACTGGTCGGCGATCTGCTGGACGGTGGCGGCGCCGAGCATGAGGTTGGCCAAGTAGACCCGGGCCTCTTTCTGGCTCAAGCCGAGATCTTCAATATTGGCGATCAAGTCTTCGTTCACACCCTTAAAATAGCCGATCTAAACTAAGTTGTCAATAACTATTAACAATCACGGGGTGGTGCTCATGCTTGCATGTACGGTCTCTGTTCGGTATTCTCGGTTCATAACAAGGGGAAGAGATGCTTGCCAAGGTCTACGCTCCGGCCAACGTCGGGGTCGACAGTACGCTCGTAGAGGTGGAGTGCGATCTCGCCAACGGCCTACCCGGCTTCACCGTCGTCGGTCTCGGCGACAATGCCGTCGATGAGTCGCGCGAACGAATCAAGAGCGCCATCAAGAACAGTGGGCTGGTGATGCCAACCAAGCGCATCACGCTCAACTTGGCACCGGCCGACCTGCCCAAGGATGGCACCGGCTACGACGTGGCGCTGGCCATCTCGATTATTGTGGCCAGCGGTCAACTCGAGCCCCAAGCCGGCAGCCTCTTCCTTGGCGAGCTCTCGCTCGATGGCCTCGCTCGCGGCGTGCCCGGCGTCATCTCGGCCTGCCTGATGGCCAAGGGTGCCGGACTCGGTGAGGTCTTCGTACCGCGAACCAACGCCAGCGAGGCGGCCCTCGTGCGCGGCCTCGTAGTCTACCCGATCGATACGCTCGGCCAGCTCTACCGCCACCTAGTCGGCGAGGAGGCCATTCCGGCCCACCGGGCCGGCGAGATCCTCGGTACCACCAGCGTGGCGCAAGTCGATCTGGGCGACCTCTACGGCCAAGAGCAGGCCAAGCGGGCGCTCGAGATCGCCGCCGCCGGCGGGCACAACCTGCTACTCTCGGGGCCGCCCGGATCGGGCAAGAGCCTCTTGGCCAAGGCGTTGGTGGGCATTCTGCCGCAGCCGAGCTACGAGGAGATCGTCGAGATCACCAAGATCCACAGCCTCGCCGGTCTGGCTCACCGCGGCCCGGTGACGAGCCGCCCCTTTCGCTCGCCGCACCATACGGCCAGCAGCATCGCCCTGATCGGCGGCGGCAAGTCGCCACGGCCCGGGGAGATCAGCCTGAGTCACCACGGTGTCCTCTTCCTCGATGAGCTGCCGGAGTTCCCGCGTTCGGTCCTCGAGGTGCTGCGCCAACCACTCGAGGACGGTGCCGTCACCATCGCTCGGGCCGCCGGCACCATCACCTATCCGTCCAAGTTCATGCTGATCGCCACCCAGAACCCCTGCCCCTGCGGCTACGCCGGCGATGCCCAACAGGATTGCACCTGCGCCCTCTCCCAAATCGTGCGCTACAACCGCAAAGTCTCCGGGCCACTGCTCGATCGTATCGATCTGATCGTCACCGTCAACCGAGTCAAGCACGAGGCGCTACTGCAACGCCAAGCCGCCGAGCCCTCAAAGCAGGTAGCTACTCGAGTGACCGAGGCTCGCCAGATCCAGACCAAGCGCTACCTCAGGTCGGCCGAGACCGGCAGCAACGCCGAGATGACCAATCGAGAGATCAAGCGATACTGCCAGCTCGATGATGAGGCCTCGAACCTGCTCAAACAAGCCCTCCAACAGCTTAAACTATCAGCCCGAGGCTATATGCGAGTACTAAAAGTCGCCAGAACGATCGCCGATCTAGCCAGCTCCGAGGCGATCGCCACCGACCACATCGCCGAAGCACTGCAGTACCGATCTCTTACTTAAAGTGACCGTAGATCTGGGCGCCGAAGCCAGTGTGTTGTAAGACGTACCACAGTATAAGCTCCAGTAGGATGAAGCCGATGGCTAACTTGAAGACTTGTTTCAGATCGGCCCGCACGACCTTGAGGCTGACGACCTCGACACTAGCCGGCCGCGCCTCTGGCTTTGGCTCCGACTTCTCCGTCACCGCTACCGGTCCAGATTGATTGGCCCGATTGGCCGGCTGGGAATAGCTAAAGTTGGTCTTGCGATGTGACTTTTTCTTCTTTGGCATGATGCTTAAATAAATCGACAAGTTCTGCTTCGTAATCACTT
>CAYMAB010000110.1:0-2624 GCA_964388345.1 uncultured Candidatus Saccharimonadales bacterium | reverse complement strand
TCACCGGCTTCGACACCATTCTCTATACCGGCTTCGAGTACACCGGTCGCAACCTCCTGCTGGTTCGCTCGGCCGACGCCATCATCATGGTCGGCGGCCGCATCGGCACGCTCAACGAGCTGACGATCGCTATCGAGGAGCACAAGCCGATCGGCGTCCTCATCGGCTCCGGCGGCGAGACGGTCGAGGTCGAGCACGTCCTGAAGGCCGCCAAGCGCCTGCGCACCAACATCGTCTTCGATACCGACGCCGCCCGCCTCGTCGACACCATCATCAAGATTGTCGAGCAGCGCACACGCAAGCTGCGCCAAGCATAAGGGTTTTGACAAGTCTGCCGCGGGGCTTTAAGCTAAGCCTAAGCATTAACCAAAAACGGTGAGCACTCATATGAAACCCCTCAAAGACCAACACGGCGTGATCGATATGATCATGATCGGCCTCGTCGTCATCCTCCTCGGCGTCGGTGGCTACATCTACTACCGGAACCATCACAAAGCTGCCCCAGCGCAGACCCCCATCACGCAACCGGCCAAGGCCACCACGCCAGCACCGATGGCTGATCCTTATGCCGGATGGAAGACATATACGTCTAGTGTTGAAAAGGTCAGCTTCAAGTATCCGACTGATTGGACGACGACTTCAAATGTTCAACAGTCCAATATACCGGGGGCTGATGAGATTGGTCTGGTAAGCCCGTCTGGCGCTATTAAGATCACTTGGATAGCGGCACTTGACGGCCTCGGTGGTGCCTGTGACGCCAACATCTCACCGAATGCTAGTGGTGGGTGTCCCGCCGTTACCTACTTAGCCAAACAAGATATTGCCGCCGCCACTGGCTTGGCTGTGTTCTCGGCGATAACTACGACATCTGACCCTCAGTTTTACCAACCTTGGTTAGGTGTCAACGACTCAAGTATCAAGCTTGGCGCCGTACGCCAAATTGATTATGGCGAGTTTCAGGGGCGACATAATGCTTCGGTGGCAGATGGAACCAACACTACAGCGGTCTTCTCGACGGGAGGCATATACATGACCGGTCCTAAGCTTTCATACGCCGACGCTAGTGCATGGTTCAACAAGCCAGAGGTAAAGCAGGCTAAATTGATTCTCGAAAGTCTGACCTACTAGCCGTCGCTGCTATACTTAAGGCATGCCAGACTTCAAGTTAAAGAGTCAGTTTGGGCCGACGGGAGATCAGCCGAAGGCGATCGAG
The DNA here is from genome assembly GCA_964388345.1 of uncultured Candidatus Saccharimonadales bacterium. Lineage (GTDB taxonomy): Bacteria > Patescibacteriota > Saccharimonadia > UBA4664 > DATIHN01 > CAYMAB01. Next base: position 1,411 of record CAYMAB010000110.1, on the reverse strand, counting down.
CAGCTCACCGGCGGGCTGAGAGAGAAGCTGCGCGAGCAGACGCTCTTGGGCGTGACCGGTTCGGGCAAGACCTTCACGATGGCCAACATCGTGGCCGAGCAGCAGCGGCCAACGTTGGTGCTGAGCCACAACAAGACGTTGGCGGCCCAGCTCTACGGTGAGTTCAAGGAGTTCTTTCCCGATAACGCCGTGCAGTACTTTGTCAGCTATTATGACTACTACCAACCCGAGGCCTACATCCCCCGCAGCGATACCTATATAGAGAAGGATTCTTCGATCAATGAGGAGATCGATCGGCTGCGCCACGCCGCCACGATGTCGCTCTTGACTCGCCGTGACGTGCTGATCGTGGCTTCTGTCAGCTGTATCTACGGCCTCGGCGACGTCGAAGACTACACCGCCATGACACTCGAGCTAAAGGTCGGCCAGCGCCAGCTGCGCGACAAGTTCCTGCGCCGGCTGACGGACATTCAGTACCAGCGCAACGACATCGACTTCATCCGTGGCCGCTTCCGTGTGCGTGGCGACACCGTCGAGGTCTTCCCGATCGGTGAGGAGCTGGCCTATCGACTGGAGTTTTTTGGCGACGAGCTGGAGAAGATCAAGCAGGTCGACCCGCTGACCGGTGAGGTGCTGGGTGAGCAGGCGTCGCTGCGGGTCTTTCCCGGCAGCCACTACGTCACCCCGCAAGACAAGCTGAAGCGGGCCGTCGGCTCGATCAAAGAAGAGCTGGCTGAGCGCCTCGCCGAGTTGAAGCGCGACGACAAGCTACTGGAGGCCCAGCGGCTGGAGCAGCGCACCAAGTACGACCTAGAGATGATGGAGCAGACCGGCTTCGTCTCCGGAATCGAGAACTACTCGCGCTATCTCTCCAACCGCGAGCCGGGTGAACAGCCGGCCACCTTGCTCGACTACTTTCCCGACGACTTCCTGATGTTCGTCGATGAGAGTCACATGACGCTGCCGCAGGTGCGCGGCATGTTCAACGGCGACCGGGCCCGCAAGGAGACGCTGGTGGACTACGGCTTCAGGTTGCCGAGTGCGCTCGATAATCGGCCGCTGCGCTTCGCCGAGTTCGACCGCCACATCAACCAAGTCATCTACGTCTCGGCCACCCCGGCCGACTACGAACTGTCGCGCAGTCAGCGGGTCGTCGAGCAAGTCATTCGGCCGACCGGCCTGCTCGATCCCGAGATCACGGTACGGCCGATCGAACACCAGATCGACGACTTGATCGCCGAGATCCGCGCCACTACCGCCAAGGGCCAGCGCGTGCTGGTGACGACACTGACGAAGCGCATGTCCGAGGACCTCAGTGAGTACTTAAAGGAGCTTGGCATCAAGGTGCAGTACTTGCACTCCGAGATCCAGACCTTCGAGCGCAGCGACATTCTGCACGATCTACGCCTCG
>CAYMAB010000109.1:0-2628 GCA_964388345.1 uncultured Candidatus Saccharimonadales bacterium | reverse complement strand
GACTTGGGCCGATTGGGGCCCCTTGGGAACGACGGTCGATACGGGGGCAGGCTTGCCACGACGTAGACCGATAACGAGTACTAAAAGAGCGACGCCGGCGAGCGCGGCGGCCGTCAGCAAGCCTCTCTGCTTGGTCGTCAACTTTGGCATTTTTATCTTCCCCTCTGATCTGTATTATACCATAAGCCCAATGGCCCGAGCGAGCTCAGGATCGCAGCGTCGGTACACCGTCGGCCACGATTAAGTTCGGGTTCAGGTAAGGATCTGGGCCGGAGACGGCGAGACTCGGTTCGATCGTATTGGCTGCGTCGAGTGTGAGCCGAACGAACGGCCATGCGACGTTGTGTAGTCCTTGGCGGTGTAGCCGCACAGCCAGCTCAGCCGGATCGGTGACAGCGGCCGGGATCGAGGCGGTTCTGACCACACAGCAGTTGATCGGTGGCACGACTAGGTTGCGCGGCCACCCCGCGACGCCGGCGTAGGTCCACTGGGCCGGCGTGAGACCCTTGAAGAGCGGCACCGGCCGGCCGGCCTGCACCGAGTATCCCGCCTCGACGATCGTCCCCTTGGAATCGCAGATGAAGCCTCCGACCAGTCCACGACCCTTCTGGGCCGCTGCGCCAACCAACTCACCGACCCAATCGGAGTTGGGGGCTTCGATGGCTGAGTTGAGAAAGACGGTGAAGTCGGATCGTGTCTCCACCAGTACCATACCGGCCGCCTCAATCTGCTCCACGATCTACGCCGGCGGCTCTCCCCCGCCTAGGACGGCCACGCGCAAGCGAGCCTTCGGTGGCGCTTGGTAGCTTAGCCGGTAGTTGGTGAGCTGACCATCCATATCGACGGCCCGACCCTTTATATGATTGCGTGTAAGATACTCAGCGAGGACACGGCTGCCGGCACTGGCGGCGTCACTCTTCTCGCTGGGGTGCTGAGCCGTCGAGCCTTCGGTGGCGCGCCAATGATAGGACAGTTGCGGTATGTGATGAATACGATCGGTGAGGTCGAAGACTCGCAGCAAGAAGTCGTGGTCTTGGGCGCCGTCGTAGCCCATGCGAATGCCGCCGATGTGTCGCACCAGCTCGGCCCGAACCACTACGAAGTGGGCCAAGTAGTTGGCGGCGAGGAAGAGGTCCGGTGACCAGTCGGGTTTAAAGAGCGGATCGAGGCGAGTCGTACCATCGGCCATCAACTTATCCTCATCACTATAGAAGACGTCGAGCCCGGGCTGGCGGCGCAGCGCCGTGACGACGGCCGCAAGGGCGAAGGGCGCAAGGGTGTCATCGTGGTCGAGGAAGGCAATGAAGCTGCCGGTAGCAGCCGCGATACCGGCGTTGGTGTTGCCGGCGATGCCGGCGTTGTTTGGCAGCGGTAGGTGCTTGATGCGGCGGTCGCTGGTAGTGGCCGCGGCGCAGCGTTTACGTGCGGCGTCGTCGTCCGAGCCGTCGGCCAGCACCAGCTCCCAGCGATCGTAGGTTTGATTGGTGACGGAAGCGACCAGCTCGGTGAGAAGGAGCTCTGTGGTATTAAAAACCGGCACAATGATGCTGATCAAGGGGTCGGCGGCTTGGATCTTGAACGAGCTGGGGCGCTCAAACTGCTGAATCCATCCGAGGTAGGCGTCGTTATCGGTCACCATGCGGGCTGGGCTGGCCGGACGGCTCAGCCGGCTCAGGCCACGCCAGAGCCACGCCAGCACTCGGTTACGCCTAAGCTTAGCACGCAGCGTCATCACCTATGTTTACCCTGCAAATTATAGTAAATTGGTACCATGCCTTTAGTTAAGATTGAGCTATCTGCTCGCATGAAGAGACGGTGAGCAAGCGCCCGGGCAGTGCCGTCTCTGTCATCATCGTCTGCTGGAACAATCGCGCCTTGCTGGACGAGTGCTTGGGGTCGCTACGCGATCAAAGCCAGAGCAATTTTAGGGTCATCCTCGTCGACAATGGCTCGAAGGACGGCTCACCCGACCATGTTCGCCGCCACTTCCCAGAAGTAGACGTCATCGAGACGGGGCACAACCTCGGCTTTGCGGTAGCCAATAACATCGGCATCAAACGCGCCTTCGAAGATCCGGCCTGCCGCTACGTCGCCCTGCTCAATACCGATTGTACACTGCACAGAGACTGGCTGAAAACCATGGTGGCCTTCGCCGATAAGCACCCGGACGGAGCTAGCTTCCAAGCACTGACATTAGATTACTATGACCACAGCATCATCGACTCCTGTGGCATCCAAGTCGATCGGGCCGGACTGGCCATTCAGATGGGCTACCGGCAGTATGGTCTCGAGCTAACGAGTCGCCGCGTCTTTGGGGTCAACGCCGCCGCCGCCCTCTATCGCCGCCGCTTCCTCGAGGCCCAGCCCTTCGGCGACAGCTACTTCGATGGCGACCTCTTCATGTACTTAGAGGACATCGACCTAGCCGCCCGCGCCATCATGATGGGCTGGCACAATTACTTCGTCGACGAGACCGAGGCCTATCACATGGGCTCAGCCTCGAGCGGCAAGAATCCGGGATTCTCGCTCTACATGACCTACCGCAACAACCTGCCGGTGTTAGTGAAGAATCTGCCGGCCCGAACGCTCTTGAAGATCCTGCCCAATCTGCTCTGGGCGGACTACCAG
>CAYMAB010000108.1:0-2645 GCA_964388345.1 uncultured Candidatus Saccharimonadales bacterium | reverse complement strand
GAACCAGCGACCAAAGGCTTATGAGTCCTCTGCTCTACCACTGAGCTACACTGCCCCGATCTGGACTATTATACAAAGTTTGGGCACGGGCGTCGAGGATTGGGCAACCCAAAAAGCTTGGAGCCCGCTAGTTAAACGTCACCGATGACAGAATCGACTTGATATCGCTATCGTAGCGTGCCAGATCGACTTGGGCGACGGCGGTGGAGGCCGCTTGCTGGCTGCTAACGGCTTGCTTAAAGTCGTAATCGAGCAAGAGTGTGGCCAAGTACTTATCGCTGCCATTGTCCAGTTCGGCTAGATAGACCACCTGCTTGCCGTTACTAAACACTCCGCAGACGAGTATCGCCACGCCGGTTTGGGTGGTCAGCTTGAACCTTTGATCCAACTTGCAGATGCCGTTGGTCTGCAGATTCAAACTCGGCTCACCTTTCGAGATGTGGATGGCCAGCGGCAGGTTCGGATTGTCGGGCACGGCCGCCTCTAGGAAGATCTGGCCATCCGACACCTGTCCGTTCAGGCTGGCCAAGTTGGCGGTCGTTGAGCTATCGGGGTAGTAGGACAGGTGGTAGGTCTCACCCGCCTCGTTCTTGTACGTCACAGCCTCAAACTTGCCGGAGCCGGTCACCTTCAGTCTCTGGTAGTTTCTATAGAGTAATGAGCCGAGGATTGCAAAGACTGTCACGATCAAGATCGTGCCGATGACCCAGAATAGCTTAGCTCGGCTGGGTTTACGGGCGGGCGGCTCCTCTTGAGAGGGGTAGAGATTCGGCGTTACAGGTGCCGGACTCGTGGGCTGAAGTTGAGGATCGTCTGTGGGTGGCATGATTTTAATCAATTATGTCGCAGCCGAAGCATAAGTTCAATGAGTCCAGTCTACAATCACTATAAACCGAGCGTGGCCCCCGGCGGAGCAAGATGCTCAACCGGGGGCCACTGGTGTGTCACTGCGTCTTCCAACCTTGGAGCGGCTTGACCTTGGGGCGGCCGGTGGTGAGGTCGCGATCGATCAGCATGCCACGGCGCCGCTGGAACTTCGAGTCCCACGCTCGCACGATCACCGTGGCGACGTCGGCCGGGTCGAGCCAGTCGGCCGCCACGACGTCGCTGCCATCCCAGAAGGCGGTGTTCATGCCGCCGGGTGCGACGCAGAGTGTGCGCCCAATCGTATCGGTGAACGACATCGAGTGGATGAAGTGACCGAAGCCGCTCTTGGCAGCGGCGTAGACCGACTCGTTCGGCCGTGGCCGCACCTGCGAAGTCGAGGTGATGGCGATCAGGCCCGGGAGAACCCCTTGGCGTATTAATAGCTCACGCACCAAGAGGATCGGGGCGATCTCGCCGACCTCCAGCATCTTGTAGATCTTCTTGATTGGGATGTCGACCAAGGATTGCTGCTGACGGAAGCCGGGGTTGTAGACCAACAGATCAACGAACGGCAATACGTCGCAGAACTCCTCGATCACGACTCGTAATCGTCGTTCGCCTCGGTTCAGCTTGAGCGGCACGAAGCCGATGTCGTCGTCCTCGATCTCCTCCCGCCCCATCTGATGCCCGTCGAGCTTGGTGCGACCGGTGACGATGACCGTCTCGTCCTGCTGGGCGGCCAAGCGCCCGGCTAGGCTCAAGCCCAAGCCGCGGCTGCCGCCGATGATCACTGTGGCCATTGCGCCTCATTTCAAGGTAGGTTCAGACATGACCGTCCGTGAACCGACATTCTAGCAACATTAGGGCGATTTCTCAAGGTTGACCACTTCATTTCCGGCGCCAATCTGCTACACTGCCAGTATTCCGAAGGGTGGGGAGGTACCAATGGAGGGGGAGCGTGATGGCGGAGAGCGAAGCGGCCTTGGCCCAAAGACTTCTGCGGGAACAAGCCGACTATCTGGGCGTCAGCTTGATCGAGGCGGCCTCCGATCGGCTCGACGTGCTCGACCGGTCGCCTGCGACCAAGATCACCTCGGCAGTTCGTGTCTCGGTGATCGAGCAGGTGCGTCTGCGCAGCGAGGTCTGGCTGGCCTTCATCGAACGGCACTATCCCGCTGCGGGCCCGGTACCGTCCGGAGAGGCGCTGACGGTCATGGTCGAAGCGGCCACGGTGCGGCTACCGGTGCAGTCCAGAGCAGACGCCACTTGGTTGGCGACTCGCTTGCTGCGGCCGTAGCAGGTCGACGGTCTGCGTGAGATTCTGCAAGAGCAGACCGATCGCTGGCTCGAGTACGTCTGCCAGTTGGCCGGCTATGCCTGAGATGGCCGCAGCGCACACGGCGGCCCGGGGATCTTCCCCGGGCCGCTCGACCGTTTAGTTCGGCCCGACAGATTGAAAATCAGATTATTATATGATAGGGTGGGGAGGTTATCATGATGAAGAAGTACTCACGCAAGTTCTGGTTTCTCCTAGCCGGCCTCCTCTTGGTGGCGGTACTGCTGGTGCTGTCGGTGCCGCAGGTGAAGACCAACAACGTCTCGCTGTCGCAGGTTATTAACGAAGCCAACTCCAGCAAGATCGATAGCATCGAGGTCTCCGGCGACAAGCTGACGGTGACGCTCAAGGACGCCTCGGCGCCGAAGCAGGTTGCCTACAAAGAGACCTCGGCCAATCTGACGGACTATGGCATCGACTATCGCAAGATCAACGTCGTGAC
>CAYMAB010000107.1:0-2702 GCA_964388345.1 uncultured Candidatus Saccharimonadales bacterium | reverse complement strand
ATGAGAAGTCTTTGGCCATAGCTCGTCCCCAGTAATTGCTTCTTATTATAGCAGTCCGAGAGGCTCCAGGGTCTACTTTCTCCTTGGAGCCAGAATCAACGTCGTAAAGACGATGTTGATGAGCATGACGTAGAAGGCCTCGCTATAGTTCACGAATACCCACGGCTTCACCGTCAACACGGCCGTCAGTGAACTCAGCACCGCAAAGGAGTACGTCTTCCAAGACTCCGTCTCTGGGTTGGTGTAGCACTTCCGAAGCGTCGGTATCGAAGCCGTGAGGTCGCTAAAGATGCCTAGCCACAGCGCCACCAGCGGCCGATGGGTAAACAGCAAGAAGAGTATCCCGATCAAAGATAAGGCGCCACAGAGGAGGTCGTAGCCGGTCAGCTTCCAGTAGGCCTTCTTGTTCCTGAAAGAAACGAGGAAGATCGTCAGTGGCAAGACGACCTGCATGGCCGTATAGAGCAGCTGGATGCCACCGCCAAGCTTATGCTGCGAGATGAGGATTACGAGCGCAGCCAAGGCCCAGAGCGACCACGAGACTCGGTTCGGCTTCACCACTCCCCGATAGGTGTCGATGATGTAGCCGCCATAGCCGATAACGGCGAAGGCAAGCGAGAGATAGATGAAGTTATGGTTGATCATTGAGAGGGTGCCAAGGAAAGTACTTAAGCCTTATTCTACACCGATTCGGTCTAAAGGTAGGTCTAGCTACGGAATCACCGTGGTGTTGGTGAACTGGAAGTCGCGGCGAACCTCGCCGTTCTTGCCGAGGCTGGGGATCGTCTTGCCGGCCGCGATGGTGTTGGTGACCACGAGGCTGGTGGCGCCGGCGTTGCCGGTGCTGACGGTGACTTGATTGTCACCCGAGAAGGTCTGGGTGGTGCCGGCCAGCATGGTGCCGTGGAAGGCCTCCTTGCCGTCGACGTCGATGACCAGCCACGTAGCGGCGCCCTTGATGATGACTTGGACTTGGACCCCGGCGATGGTGGCCGGTGGGGCGCTGGTGGAGGCCGCCATTGGGTTATGGGCTAGGATGTTGCGGGTGACGGTCGAGGTGCGGCCGAGCTTGTTCTTGGCCGTGACGGTGATGGTGTTGAGGCCGTTTTGGAGCGCCAACTGGTCGTTGAAGTTGCCGTTGGCGTCTGTCAGCACCGGTGAGTCGTTGACGGCCACATCGGAGCCGGCGTCGGCTTGGCCGCTGATGTTGACGAGGTTGCCCTCGACCACCTGATCGCCAGCCGGCTGCGCCACCACCAGCTTGGGCGGAGCGGCCAGCGCCTGCACCTGCCAACCGAGGTAGGCCACCACGAGGCCGACCACGAGAACACCGATGAGTCCGAAGGCGATCCGCGGCGTCACCACCATGCGCTTCGGCTTCGGCCGCTCCAACTTGACGGCCGAGACCGGCAGCGTGCCGCGTTCGGCTAGGTACTGCTTGGCCAGTGACCGGCCATCGAGGCCGAGGTAGTCAGCATAGGTGCGCACGAAGCCCTTGGTGTAGATGTCGTGGCCGAGGCCGTCGTAGTCGCCACTCTCGAGCTTAATCAAAAACTTCCCCCGAATCTTGGTGGCGAGCTCGACCTGTGTCAGGCCGAGGTGGAGGGCTTGGCGACGTTTCTTGAGGACTTGGCCGACGCTGGTCTCGGTCGGCTCACTCTTCATACTCAACGTCCGTCGCTACATCACCGATCGAGTCGACCAAGACGTCGCGTGGCCTAGCGCCGTCGGCCGGTCCGACGATCCCCCGCTCCTCGAGGATATCGAGTAGTCGGGCAGCACGGGCGTAGCCGACGCGCAGGCGCCGCTGCAACAGCGAGGCCGAGGCCTTGCCGCTACGAATGACGGTCTCGGCAGCGTCGCGGAAGAGCTCATCGTCGCCTCCACCGTCAAAGTCGCCACCGCGGCTACCGGGCAGGCGGACCGGCTGAGCCAAGACCTCGTCGTTATACTGCGGGCTGCGGGCGTTACGGAGGAACTCCGTGACCGCCTTGACCTCCTTCTCGCTCATGAAGGCGCCTTGGATACGACGCGGCTTGGCGAACTCGGGGCTACCAAAGAGCATGTCGCCCTTGCCCAGCAGCTTATCGGCGCCGGCTTGGTCGAGAATAGTGCGCGAATCGACTTGGCTGGCGACGCTGAAGGCGATGCGAGCCGGGATGTTGGCCTTGATCAGGCCGGTGATGATGTTGACGCTCGGCCGCTGGGTCGCCAGCACCAAGTGGATGCCGGTGGCACGGGCCATCTGGGCCAGCCGCACGATCAAGCCCTCGACGTCTTGGGCCGCCAGCGCCATCAAGTCGGCCAGCTCGTCGATGACGATGACGATATAGGGCATGCTGTCGTCCTTCTCGCTCTGGTTGTACTCGGCGATGTTGCGCTTACCAACCTCGGCGAAGCGCTTGTAGCGTCGCTCCATCTCGGCCACCGCCCATTTCAGCGCCGAGATGCACTTCTCCGGCTCAACGATGACGGGGGCGAGCAGATGCGGAATGTCGTTATAGGGCGTCAACTCAACGCGCTTGGGGTCAACGAGGATCAGCTTAAGATCCGATGGCGAGTTGCGATAGAGCAGATTGATCAAGAGCTCATTGATCATGACGGACTTACCCGAACCGGTGGCGCCAGCGATCAAGAGGTGTGGCATCTTCGAGAGATCGACGATCACCGGCAGGCCAGAGACGTCGCGGCCAAGGATGACG
>CAYMAB010000106.1:1921-2734 GCA_964388345.1 uncultured Candidatus Saccharimonadales bacterium | reverse complement strand
GGCGCCGCCATGTACCAAGACGCTCCCGGTGCCGAGGGCGCGCCCGAAGAGGTCGAGGCCAAAGAGGAAGATGGTGCTTCGACAGGCTCAGCATCTAGCGACAAGACCGAAGGCCCCGTCGAAGGCGAGGTCGTCGACGAGGGTGGTGATGAAAAGTAACGCTTTGAACTTAAAAAACTTCGATAGTCAACTACTAGACAAGTTGGACACTCAACTTCAAAGTCTAGTCAGCAATAACAAGGTAGATAGAAAGGTTGCGGAGGATATCTATATTATTGCGAGCTATCTAAAAGCGACTATTGCTAAACTCGAATCTATAGAAGTTGGCAGTTCATCGAAAGACGAGAAGTAAAGATTGATTACTTTAGTTCAGGCCAAAACGATCTCTGAGATCATTCAATCTATTGGCATAGGGCTGGGCGCACTATTGGGTGGTGCGGGGGGCTTAAAGTTGTTCTGGGAGTGGCTGGGAGAGAGACAAACCAGAAAACAATACAGACAGCTTAAGCGAAAAACTCTCAAACTATACCCTAAGGCGAGTCTGGGAGACACATTTAAACTCCTGCGACACCATTTTGCAAAAGACCACAAAGACGACGAAGAGGTCTTAGTTTTAGGTAGGTCAGATGCAATTTACATTGGGGATATGCGAACCATGACAAAGCACTGGATTGTTAATCCTGAGACTTTTACGATTCTTGGATTCAATTTGGATCAAGTACAAGGAGCATCAAAGTCTGAGCTAAGCTCATATAAGGACGGAGATGAAATTAACCTCAAACCGGATGATTTTTTTGTATGAGATCGGTCTTT
>CAYMAB010000106.1:0-1911 GCA_964388345.1 uncultured Candidatus Saccharimonadales bacterium | reverse complement strand
CAATAGAGATTACTACGAAATCCTAGGGGTCTCCAAGACGGCTTCGGCCGAGGAGATCAAGAAGGCCTATCGGAAGTTGGCGTTGCAGTATCATCCCGACAAGAACAAGGGGGATGATACCAAGTTTAAGGAGATCGGCGAGGCCTATGAGGTCTTGAGCGATCCGCAGAAACGCCAAGGCTACGACCAGTTTGGGGCGGCCGGGGCGCAGGGCCAGCCGTTTGGTGGCGGGGGCGGCGCCGAGGGCTTTGGCGGCTTCGACTTTAATAACATGGGCGGGATGGGCGACATCTTCGATATGTTCTTCCAAGGCGGCGGCTCGGCCGGGCGGGCCCAACGCGGTGGCCAAGACGTTGAGATCGGCCTAACGCTCGACTTCAACGAGGCCGTCTTTGGCGTCACTAAGCAGATCAATCTCGATCTCGACGACACCTGCGATCGCTGTGGCGGCAACCTAGCCGAGCCCGGCACCAAGCTCGTCACCTGCAAGACCTGCGATGGGGTGGGGCAGATCAGCCAAGTCCAGAACACCATTCTGGGCTCCTTCCGCCAGCAGACCGTCTGCCACACCTGTCACGGCGCCGGCAAAGTCCCGGAGACGCCGTGCCGGCAGTGCCACGGCTCTGGCGTGGTTCATAAAGAGCGCCGCTTCTCCATCAAGATCCCGGCCGGCGTCGATAACGGCGCCACCATCCGCCTAGCCGGCCAAGGTGCGGCTACCCGCGGTGGCCGCAAGGGCGACCTCTACGTCCACATCATGGTGCGGCCGAGCAGCCGATTTACTCGGTCCGGTCAGAACATCACCTCGAGCGCCGAGATCAGCATGATCGATGCCGCGCTGGGCACCGAGATCCCGGTGGAGACCGTCGACGGCCAAGTCAAGCTGCGCATTCCGGCCGGCACCCAGAGCGGCAAGGTCTTTAAGCTGAGCGACCGCGGCGTGCCGCACACCAACTCTAGCCGCCGCGGCGATCACCTCGTGACCGTTGGCGTCGAGACGCCGACCAAGCTCACCCCCAAGCAGCGCCAACTCTTAGAAGAGTTCGCCAGCGAGAACCCCAAGCGCCACTTCTGGCGCAAGTAGCTCGCGCTGGCGGCTGGCCTTCGAGGGCCCGGCGCGCTATACTACTCGCATAACCGTAAGCATTAATGCATCTGCCGCAACTCAGCACCGATCTCATCATGGGGACCATCGCCGGACTGGTGGTGGTCTATGGGCTGTTGGCCGGCCACAACAAGATTCGCACGCTGGCACTCTCTACCTACGTCGGCATCGTGCTGGCGAACCAATTGGGCGAGACGACCCACAACCTGCTTAGCCACTCCAGCAACGCCCACGCCGCCGGGCTCGGCATCGGCATCGTCCGGCTGATCCTCTTCGCCGCTCCGATCGTCTTGCTCGAGGTTAGCCGGCGCAGCAGCCACTCGCGTGGCGCCCACGCCGGCATGCTCGTCACCATCATTCTGGCGATTTTGACGGCCGGCCTGATCATCAGCGAGGGCTTGGCCCAGCTGGAGGGCTCGGTCCTCACCCACATCACCCACAGCTCAACGGTGGCCTTCGAGCTCTATCGCTACCATCTCTGGATCGTCGCCATCGTGCCCATCTTCATCATCGCCGAGGCCTTCATTAAGTCGCGCGAGTGATCACTATTGCGCGGCTACTCTAGCAACCTTCGGCGCCTGCCCTACCATCCGCTCGCCATCGTTCTCGTGGCCGTGGCGCTGGCCGCCGCCGGCATCTACTTCGTGGTTCATGGCCGGGCCGCTAGCCTACCCGGTGATGTCAACGGCGACGGCACCGTCAACGTCCTCGATCTTTCGATCATCGCCGCCAACTACAACCGCACCGGCATGACGGCCACCCAAGGCGACATCACCGGCGATGGCACCGTCAATGTCTTCGACCTC
>CAYMAB010000105.1:0-2761 GCA_964388345.1 uncultured Candidatus Saccharimonadales bacterium | reverse complement strand
CGATCTCCAGTCGCTGGTCGCGGCCAAGGCACTGGCCGAGCGTGGCATTGAGGCCGAGGTGATCAACTGCGCCACCATCAAGCCGCTCGACACGCTCACCATCATCGCCAGCGCCGGCCGCACCGGCGCCGTGGTCGTGGTCGAGGAGGGCCAAGTCGCCGGCGGCTTGGGCGGCGCCGTGGCCGAGTTGCTCGGCGAGAGCCACCCAGTGCCGCTCGAGCGCGTTGGTATCGCCGACCACTTCGGCCAGTCCGGCACGCCCGACGAGTTGCTCGAGCACTTCGGCCTAACGGCGCCCGCTATCGCCAAACGCGCCCAAGCCGCCATCGATCGAAAGGCGCTGAGATGACCAACACCGAGCGCGCTCGCGATCTCTTTGAGCGCAGCCGTAAGCAGAAGTTCGCCGTTGGCTCGTTCAACATCGATAATCAAGACACGCTGGTGGCGATCGCTCGGGCGGCAAAGGCTCAGAAGTCACCGGTCTTGGTTGAGATCTCCCGCGACGAGGTCGTCGCTATCGGTCTCGATAACCTGCGCGACATGGTCGATAACTATAACCAAGAGTACGGCGTTGAGATGTACATCAACCTCGACCACTCACCGAGCGTGACTGATGCCAAGGCCGGCATCGACGCCGGCTTCGAGTTCATTCACATCGACGTTTCGCAGGCCAACAAGGACGATAGCGACGCCGAGATCATCGAGGCGACGCGCGAGGTCGTGGCCTATGCCACGCGCACCGGCGCGCTCGTCGAGAGCGAGCCACACTACTTCGCCGGCGGCTCCAATGTCTTTAAGACCAAGATCGACTACGACGAGATTCGCAAGACCTTCTCGACCCCCGAAGGAGCGAAGAAGTTTGTCGACGCCACCGGCATCGACACCTTCGCCGCCGCGATCGGTAACCTCCACGGCGACTATCCAGTGCCGAAGCAGCTCGACCTTAAACTCTTGGTCGAGATTCGCGATTCGCTGGGTTGCTACATCAGCTTACATGGTGGTAGTGACACCCCGGCGCACTACTTTAGGGAGGCCGCCAAGATCGGCGTCAGCAAGGTCAACATCAACTCCGACCTACGCAGGACCTATCGCGTTATGCTTGAGAAGGTCTTAAAGGAGAATCCAGACCAGTTCGCCGTTATGAAGTTGATGCCACCAGTGATCGAGGCGCTTCAAAAGGTCGTCGAGACCAAGATCGCCGCCTTCGGCTCGGCCGGCCACGCTCGCCCCTGACCACTTGCTAAACCTCGGGATAGTCCTTATGCTTATATTGATTAATCGGACCATTACTCTTGCCTACCAAAAAACCAGTCAAAAGAGCGACTAGATCATCGAAGCGTACGCTCTCTTCAAAACTTAGGTTTAACAAACTCGGTGTCCTCGCGCTCGCGGCCGTTTTGAGCGTGGCCGGGGCGGTCTACGTCTTTAGTACCTACGCCGCCTCAGGTTGTGGTAGTACCAACGGTGTTCATCAATGCGTCTGGAACACGCCGGGCATTCACCACACTGGCGGCCAAGCGATAACCAATCACGTCTACTGGATTCAGTCCAACGGTCAGCCGTACTTTACCTCCAAGACCGTCTGGTACTCGAACGGCACCGCCTCCGGCGGCCACTACATGTGGTACGGGCCCTACGCCGATATCGGCATCGCTAGTGGTCCCGGCCACGGCATCGACGCCTGCTGGTCGTACTACTCCTACGTCACCTCGGTCATTTTCGATGTTAGCGAGCATAGTGGCGCCACCATACTGGGCTCTAAGACCCTCCAGACTCGCGACTCCAACGGCCTGCTCCACGAGGGTAATCACTATGCCGAACTGCAGACCTATTGCATGTCGGTCCCGATGAGCGCCGGCACTCACACTGCCGTCGAACTGCGCGTCAAACCCTCGACCGTCAACGGTGGCGACATGGCCATTTACAAGACCGCTTGGCAAGTCTTCTAATACTGTTACTGCCTTTATCCCGGTAACCATAACTGGTATCATTACACCATATGGTGGCGAAGAAGATTCGAGTATTAGCGATTGGCAAGGCCACCCAAGACGTCTTTTTGATGGGCGCGGCGCTGGCCGGCAAGCGTGATGTGCGCTCGAAAGACACGGTGGAACAGTTTCCGCTCGGTGCTAAGATCTTGGTTGATCGTGTTCACTTCGACACCGGTGGCGACGCCAGCAATGCGGCCGTGACGTTTGCGCGCCAAGGCTTTGAGGTCAATTTTGCCGGCAAGGTCGGCCAAGATCCGGCCGGTGCCGAGGTGCTGCGGGTGCTGCGCCACGAGGGCGTCTCGACGCACTTGACCGCCATAGCCACGACCGGCCACACCAGTTACTCGACGATTCTGTTGGCGCCGTCGGGCGAGCGTACCGTCCTCAACTATCCCGGCGTCTCGCACGAGCTCAAATCGGCCGACTTCGCCATCCGTAGCTTCGCGGCCGACTGGTTCTACATCACCTCGCTGTCCGGCAACTTCGAGCTCTTGGAACGACTCTTGAAACACGCCAATACGCGCGGCATCGAGGTGGCGCTCTGCCCCGGTGTCTTAGAACTGGCCGAGCCGAAACGGCTGCGGCGACTGCTGCCCTTGGTGCGGGTGCTCTTAGCCAACAAAGAGGAGTACGGCCAGCTCTTTGGGGGCGATGATCCGCACGAACTGCTGCAGAGAGCCTCCAAGCTGGTCAACTACGCAGTCTTGACCGATGGGCCGAAGGGCAGCTTCGCCGTCAATCGCGGTTGGTGGACGACCTTCTCGACGTGA
>CAYMAB010000104.1:0-2764 GCA_964388345.1 uncultured Candidatus Saccharimonadales bacterium | reverse complement strand
CGGTGAGCACGCGCAAGTCGAGCCGCGCGTTGTGCACCGGATAGGTGATGCCGTCTCGCTTAACGGCCGCTTGGACATTGGCCGGGTTGTGCTCGAAGGCGAATTCGGGTGTATTGACGCCAACGACGACGAGGCCCTTACTCTGATAAGTCTGGTACCACTTCTCGACATAAGGCAGGCTGCGAATACAGTTGATGCACGAGTAGGTCCAGAAGTCGACCAGCACCACCTTGCCCTTCAATTGCGACAGCACCAGCGGTGAGCTGCCGATCCAGTTCGTCAGCCCTTGGAAAGCCGGCGCCGGGGTCGGCTGAACGTTCAGGACGCCGGACAAGCCAGCCAGCCTATGCAAGAGGTTCGACTGGTGCTGGGTGGCGAGCAGCACCCGCTCGATGCGTGTCTCGTCGAACGGCAGGTGGTTAGCCACCCACGTCTCGACGGCGACCTCACGACCAGTGACGATGACGAGGCCGATCAGCACGAAGACGAGGCCGGTGGCACGCCGAAAGCCGCTGTGAGTATCGGCGATCCAGTTGAAGCGGATGACGAGCCGGCGGCCAGCTAGCGCCACGGCCAAGAGCGCGAGCACGAGGCCGAGGCTGTAGGCCGTGAGGTAAACAAGCCCACTACCTAGGCTATGCGGCAGCACCGAGGCGAGGATGAAGGCGTAGGTTGGGCTGCAACTGGCGAAGACCGGCCCCAGTGCCAAACCGATCAAAATGGGGCCGATGAAGCGACCGCGCCGCTCGACGCCCTTACCGAGTAGACGCTGGGAGGCGGCCTGCCAGTTCAACTTGATCACCAGCCACTCCCACGCCTCCGGCACCATCGCAACGGCACCGAGCGCCACGAGCAGACCACCGGAGAGGTAGTTGAGCACATTGGGCGAGAGACCCGCCAGAACGGTGCTAACCTTTAAGAGCAGGGTGAAGCCGATCAGCGAGATGGCTAGCGAGATCGAGATGACGTACGGCCGGGCCGAGCGCTTCGGTCCGGCCTCGACCGACCCACTGACCATCACCGGCAGCAGCGGCAGGACGCAGGGCGCGAGAATCGTTAGGATGCCGGCAAGAAAGCTGATCAGCAGTAGTAGCATTTGGCGCCATTATACAGCATGGCGCTTACGCCTCGGCTGAGAGCGGCGGCCTAGTGGGCGCCGTTGGCCAAGTTCTGGTAGACGGTGTAGGACGGCTTGGGGTTGTTGTTGAAGTCGACCAATCCCATGAAGTCGCCGCCGTTGGGGTCGAGACTGCCGGGGACGGCCTCGGACTGGTTCGGATCGGTCTTGTCGTAGAAGGTGAAGTAGCACAAGGGGCCGCTCCAGCCGTAGCTGGCGAAGAGCTGGTAGGCTTGGGCGATCATGGTGGCTTGGGTGTTGGCCGAGTTCGCGCCGAGGAAGTTGAAGACTGGGTTGGAGCTGAAGTCGCTATCGGTCGGGATGTTGTTGAGATCGGCCGGCAGGTAGTTGGTGACGATCTGCTGCCAGCGCGTGTCGTTGATGGGCAGCGCCGGATGGCCCGGTGAGGCCGCCAGCGTCTGGCTGACCGGGATGGCGCCGGCACCGAACTCAGTGACCCAGATCTTCTTGGTGTCGTGATTGTCGAGCATGATCTGGTGGGCCACCACCATGCGACACCAGCCACGGACGCCACCGGGGGTGACGTTGCCGTGCGGCGTCGAGCAGCTCTCGTGGTCGGCGCTCAAGCCCTCAAGGTCCTGCTCCGGCGAGTTGACCCAGCTGTAGGGGTGGTAGGCCAGCGCGTCGAAGAGGCCATTGGAGTTGCCGCCGTTGTACTGGTAGAGCAGCCGAACGAAGACGTCGGGGTCGAGGCTGGTGGCGCTCTGCTTCGTCCCACCCATACCAGCCGAGAGCACCGTCACGGACGGGTTAGCGGCCTTCAGGCTGGCGTAGGTCAGCTTGGCCAGCTTGGTATACTGGCAGGCGTTCGGCGTCGGCCACGTCGCCGTCTTGGAGTGGTTGGGCTCGTTGCCCATCTCGAAGGCTTGGACGTTGGGGTAGGGTTCGAGGGCCGTGGCCAGCGCGTTGGCGTAAGCAGCGTAGTCTTCGAAGGAGAAGGCCGGCGGGACCGGAGTGGTGTCGCCGGATAGAACATTGCCAGCAGTACAGCCGTACTGACCATCGGGGTTGGTCGAATTTACCGGATCGTTGGCCGGACTAGACCAGCCCGGGGGCTGCTCCAGTGTCACGATCATGCTCAGGCCGGCTTGGTTCAAGATGTTGGCGACGGCCTTGGCTTGAGTGAGCTGATAGGTGTGCTGCCCGGCCACCGGTGCGTTCGGCTCGATGCTCTTCCATGGGATCGTCATGCGAATCCAGTGAGCACCGACCGCCTTCATGTCGTCGACTTGGCTCTGGAAGGTGCCATCGTTGATGTCGGCCTGCGACGGGTAGCCTTGGGCGCCGGTAGCGATACCGAACTCATCTTTGGACAGCCCGTTGTTCGTGGCCCCCCAGTTGGCTGCGACCAGCGAGAAGTCGCTGATATCGACAGTCATGTCGCCATTGACGTCACCTTGAGAGAAGGTCATGCCCGTGAGGCGATAGTGGGCCGCTATCACGCTGACATCGCTGATGTCGACGACGCCATCGCCGTTGACATCAGCGTTGGTGCTGGCGTGCGAGCGAAAGATCAAGTAGAGGCCGCCCAAGGCGAGGGCCACCACTACCACGACTAAGATCGGTAGACTATACTGTTTTCGACGAATCATCAGGGGGTTGTTATGCTGCCAGCCCATACCATTA
>CAYMAB010000103.1:0-2775 GCA_964388345.1 uncultured Candidatus Saccharimonadales bacterium | reverse complement strand
ACCATGATCGTAAATACGCTCGATCCACGGACCATCGCCGGGGTGCCGAGCGTCATGTGCGGTTTCGCCGTCATCTATGCGCTCATACTCGCTTTTGGACTAGCGCCGCTGACGCTAAAACGCAGAGCCTAGCGGCGGCCGGCTCACTTCTGGCGCTTGCGCTTCGTCGGATCGAGCTCGCGCTTGCGCAGCCGCAGGCTCTTCGGGGTAACCTCAAGCAACTCGTCGTCCTCGATGAAGTCGAGCGACTGCTCGAGGCTGAAGACGGTGGCGGGTGTCAACTGGACGGTACCATCGGACGAGGAGCTACGCATGTTGGTCAGGTGCTTGGTCTTACAGACGTTGATCTCCATGTCGTAGTTACGAGCGTTTAGGCCGACGATCTGACCGGCGTAGACGGTCTCGGTCGGCCCAACGAAGCAGGTGCCGCGCTCCTCGGCGGTCTGGAGAGCGTAGGGGGTGGTGACACCGGCCTCAAAGGCGATCAAGACGCCGTTGCGTAGTTGAGCCAGCGCCGGGCCGAGCGGCCGGTAGCCGACCATTAGGCTGTTCATAATGACGGTGCCCTTGGTGCCGGTCATGAGGATGTTGCGCAGACCGAGCAGCGTACGCGTCGGCAACTCATAGACCAGCTTGGTGACACCCTTCGGCGTGGCGAACTGCTCTTTGAGCGTGGCCTTGCGCTGGCCCAGCTCCATCTGGACGACACCGACGTGGGTGGCCGGCACTTCGATGATGAGCTCCTCGATCGGCTCGAGTGTCTGACCGTCTTCGACCTTCGTCACGACTTGGGGCCGGCCGACCTCAAACTCGAAGCCCTCGCGCCGCATCGTCTCGATCAGTACGCTTAGGTGAAGCTCGCCGCGGCCAGAGACGAGAAAGCCGATGCCGTCCTCGACCACCCGCAGACCGACGTTCGTCTCGAGCTCCTGATGCAGCCGCTCACCGATCTGGCGGCTGGTCGTGAACTCGCCCTCGCGGCCCTTCAATGGGCTAGTGTTGGGCCCGAGGTAGATCTTTAGCGTCGGCGCCTCGACCTCGATCGTCGGCAGCGCCTCCGGATGGGTAGCGGCCGCGATCGTCTCGCCGATCTGGGCACGGGCGATACCGGTCAACTGGACGATGTCGCCACAGGCCGCCTGCGGCACCTCCATGCGGGCGAGGCCACGACTAACAAAGACATTATCGATCTTGGCCTTCACCTGTGAACCGTCGCGGGCGCAGAGCACCACGGCGTCGCCAGCGTTGATCTGGCCGCGCGAGATCCGCCCGATGGCGTACTTGCCCTTGAAGCTGTCCCACGCCAGCGCCGTCACCAGCATCTGGAAGGGGCCGCTCGGGTCGCCGGCCGGCGGTGGCGTCTCGGTGATGATGGCCGCAAAGAGCGGGTCGAGACTGCCCTCGGCCTCGGCACTCGCCGGCAGTTCGGCCCACGCCTTGCCGGCCCGGCCGTTGGCGTAGTAAACCTTATAGTGCAGCTGGTCTTCGTGGACCGCCAGTTCTAGAAAGAGATCAGCCAACTCGTCTTCCACCTCGGCCACCCGTGAGCCAACCTTGTCGATCTTGTTGATGACGACGATCGGCTTCAAGTCGGCAGCCAGCGCCTTGGCCAAGACGTACTTGGTCTGCGGCATCGGCCCCTCCTGCGCATCGACGACTAGGAGGCAGCCATCGGCCATGTTGAGCGTGCGCTCGACCTCACCGGAGAAGTCGGCGTGGCCGGGCGTGTCGATGATGTTGATGCGATAACCGTCGCGCTCGACGGCCGTCACCTTGGCCGTGATGGTGATGCCGCGCTCGCGCTCTTGGTCGCCGGAGTCCATGATCAAGTCTTGACTCATCTCGGCTTGGTTGCCGCGAAAGGTCTGGGACTGCTTCAAGAGCCCATCGACTAGGGTGGTCTTCCCGTGGTCGACGTGGGCGATGATGGCGACGTTACGAATCTTTGTGGGGTCTTGTGGCTCTGGCATAACAATAAAAGGCGCTCGACAGCGCTCCCTTTCGAACTTCATTATAACATAAGAGCAACTGCGTGCCTAGAGGATTCTGAGCGGTCGGTTTGCTATGATGGTGCCATGTCGATCAAACCACACTGCGACCAATGTGACACCGAGCTGACGCGTTTCGGGGCGCTCTTGTTCAGCCCGCCGGACGAGCAGAGTCAGGTCAAGAAGTTCCATCTCTGTGTTGAGTGTTATGAAGACTTTCTGGCCCGACTCGAACTCTAGCTCCCGAACGTAAAGGTGTAGAGCGAGACGCCTTTGGGAACCGTTAACGTCACCGTAGTCTCTTTTGGCTGAGGCAGCGAGACGATGTGGTAGAGCCGCGAACCGTTAACCGTCACCGCACCGCCCGGCGCGTCGCTGCCATAGTGGCCAGCATCGGCCGCCGGCAGGCCGACCGTCACCACCGGCATCTCGGCGGCAGCTCCGGCCACCATATAGACATCACGGGCCGAGACATGGAAGGTCAATTGAGCGCCGGCAGCCGCGCTGGTGATCGAATCGGCATCGATCTGCCAGTCACCGGAGAGCGTCCACTGATTTGGCGCCAGCGTGGCGGCTGGGCGAAAGGTCGTCGCGCCATCATCGAGCGCGGGGGAGCCGGCGTAGTTGGCGGCCCGATCGGTGCCGAAGTAGGTCTCGGGCGTCTGGCTGGCGGTGATCGGCACGTTCGAAGTCGGCGTGGCCAGCGGTTGATTGAGGCCAAGCAGCTCTTGGATGGCCCGCTCGGTCGTGCCGTAGTCGCCCTCACCTAGACTGACGTAGCGGATGT
>CAYMAB010000102.1:0-2787 GCA_964388345.1 uncultured Candidatus Saccharimonadales bacterium | reverse complement strand
AGAGCCGCTCCATCAAGCCCTTAAACCGGCCCCAATCAACCGGCTTCGTAACGTTCGCGCTCCAGTTCCTCGAAGTAGCCATACTGGGTGAGGTCGGGTGGTGGGGCGAATGGATCGGCCACGAGGCCGAGCAGGTCGTCGGCGATGATTGGATTCATCGCTCGCTCGGTCTGGCCATGAATGTAGAGTGACCACAGCTCTTGAATGCAGAAGAACGGCAAGTAGAAGGCCAGTCGCTTGGTCAGGCGATCGTCACCGACTTGTTGGTTGTGACGTTCGACAATCGTCTTAATGAGAGAGCTTAACTTCAGGCGATCATCCGAGCTCTTCCAGAAGAAGCTCGGCCCAGAGAACGTTCGCGGGCCATAGACGAAGATGCGCAGCTTGGCCAGATCCTCGGCGGCGTCGCCTCGGCGCATGCTCTCCCAATCGATCAAGTAGACGTCCTCCCGTGCCACGATGATGTTTGGCCACCAGAGATCACCGTGGATCCTGACCTTGCGAGTGCGAAAGAGCTGCTCGTCGGCCGTCAGTAGCTGGCGCAGCCGTTCAAGGATCGCTTCGTAGGTGGCGGCGTCTCGCCCCATCAGCTTGATATGAGCTAGGAAGGGCTGTGAGTAACGCTCAAGCTGCTCGCGCAGGCCGGTCAGCGAGACCCGCTGGCGATAGCGAATGACGTGCAGCTCGGCCAAGCGGTCGGCCAAGCGGTCGGCGGTCGTCTGGTTGATCAAACTAGAGTTGAGCTCGCTGCCCTCGGGCACCTCTAGAATCACGATGTTGAGCTTACTTCGTCCCAAGCCCTCCTGCCAAGAGAAGAAGAAGCGCTGTTTGGGGATGACCTTGCGGAGGTTACGCAGCTCGGCGTGCATCAACTCACTCGAACCATAGACCTTCAAGACGTGGTAGACGCCGTCGATCATGACGGAGAAGACGATGGCCCGGTTGCCCTTGCCAAGCAGACCAACGAGACGAATCTCCTCGACCGGCAGGCCTTGGGCTTGGAGCAGCTCAATCAGCTCGAGCTCAAGTTGACTGAGCGAGAGGTTCTCCACTAACCAAGCTCTTTGATCAGGAAGCGGGCGAGGGCGGCGCTATCGGCATTGTAGCGATTGTCGTTCATCGGCACGGCCGTGATGGGAAGGCCGAGGCTGGCCGCCACCGGCAGGGCCGGGTCGTCGGTATCGTAGAAGCCGATAGTGGTGATGTCGTGGTTGAGCGCCTCGCCGGCGAAGCCGTGATCGGCCACCACTAGGTCGGCGCCGACCTCTTCGAGGAGCGGACGGATTAGGCTGGCAGCATGACTGTGGAAGGCCGAACAGTTATCCGAGGGGAGAAAGACCGGGCCGATCATGTCCAAGTGAAGGCGGCCGCCGGTTGGTAGGGCGGCGGTGATGACGGGCAGGCGCGCGCCCAGCTCGGTCGCCCATGCCGCCAGCTCGGTCATGAACCCAGTCATGGCGCCGGGATGGCCGGTCGCAAAGACGATACGCTGGCGGGCGCGACTGGCGACCTTGATCTGCTCCATCGCCGCCACCAAGGCCTCGGCCGACTTGCGGGGGTCGAAGTAGCCCGGGCCGCGGTGGGCGAATCGCCGCAGATCGATACCGGAGGCCTCGATCAGAATGTCGCGAACCTTGGTGGCGGTGAGCTCGCGGCGGTGCACCGCTTGCTCGATGGCGTCGATACCAAAGGTGTAGAAGGCCTTCCCCCGCACCAGCCGTTTGACGCAGAGGGCGTTCTTGCGACCGTTGTTGATGGCGATCTCGCCACTGAAGCCATGATCGACCAAATGAGTCTCGATGGTGCGCAGCTTCTGAGCGGTCGGTTTGAGCATGTCAGGTTATCCGGTTAGGTTAGTCTGAAGCCATTATAGCAGCGCCGGGCGGCTAGAGCTCGAGCAAGAATCGCAGATCGTCGCGGATCAAGCGGGGGAGGAGGAAGTGCTGACGTACGCGCTCGTGGCCACGTTGGCCCATGGCCCCGGCGCCGGCCGGATCACCGATCAGTTGAACGACGCGCTCGGCGGCGGCCTCGACCGAGTCGACTAAGTAGCCGCTCCGACCTTCCTCGATTTGGATGCGAATGCCGCCAACATTGCCGCCAACGACTGGCGTGCCGGCCCAGAGCGCCTCTGAAACCGTTAGACCAAAACCCTCACGCAGCGACTTCTGTAAGATCACTCGGCTCGTCTCAAGAAAAGCACGGCTGGCGCGCTGGCCGACGGCGTTATCGAGCACGAAGACGTCGGCCAAGCCCTTGGTGGCGGCGCGGACCTGCGCTAGAATGGCCCCGGCCTGTGGATCGTCGCCGGCGTGGTTACCGACGAGAGCCAACTGTAGATCTGGGACTTGCTTCCGCGCTAGCTGCCAAGCCTTGACGACGCCGAGCGGATCCTTCCACGGATCGAAGCGAGAGACTTGAGTGATTAGCGGTCGGCTGGGATCGATACCAAACCCAGCGACGAGGTCGGCCGGCTCGGCCCGATCGATCGGCTGATTCTTCGGGCTGAGCGGGTCGATCCCCGGGGGCGTGATGGCGACGTGCTCGAGATGGTGACCGACCGGGACATAATCTTTCAGTGAGAAGATGGCACCATCGTAGAGCGCCAGATACTCAAGCAAACGTTTGAGATAGGTTGGGTTGGGCGCAGAGGAGTCGCCGTGGTAGCGCCAGATCCATTTGGCGGCACCGGGCCGGGCCAGAAAGTGGCGCAGGGCTAGCGGCTGAGGATCGTGAACGATGATATAGTCCCACTGCTCGCCATCGATGGTGGCGGCCAGCTCACGA
>CAYMAB010000101.1:0-2792 GCA_964388345.1 uncultured Candidatus Saccharimonadales bacterium | reverse complement strand
CGTCAGACCGATCTTGGCTTCAAATTGGGATAAGTCGGTCGTCATGCGGCGATCTTCTCTAAGCCGAGCCGAAAGAGCTTCTCGGTGTCTTTATACTCGATCAACTTGAGCGCCTCGTCTTTGGCAAACCACTTGACGTCGATGATGCCCTCGCTGTCGCCGCCCTTGAGCGCCTCGGACGGATCGAGCGCCTCCATCAGGTAGACACAGGTGGTCATGAAGATGAGCTTACCGCCCTTGCGGTAGAAGAAGTGGATGTTGTCGAGCTTGCCTTGGATCTTCATGGCGCCAAGGCCGGTCTCCTCCTCGACCTCGCGCAGGGCCGTCTCTTCGAGGCTCTCGCCCTTCTCGACGTGGCCCTTCGGGATCGTCCAGCGGCCCTTGTGGTCCTGAATCATCAGGATATCGATGCCCGAGGGCATGCGCCGATAGACCACCCCACCGGCCGTGAACTCGCGCACGGCGCGATCGTTAGCGGCCGGCTTTTTCGGTCTTGGCTTGGTTGTCTTCTTCTGGTTCATAGAAATCACTCTGCCTATAGATGGTGCCGAGCACGCCGTTAACGAACTTGCTGGAGTTCTCGCCGCCGAAGGACTTGGCCAGCTCGACGGCCTCGTTGATCGCCACCTTCGGCGGCACATCGCGCTTCACAATCAACTCGTAGACGCCGATGCGCAAGATGACCTTGTCGATCTTGGCGATCTGGTCGACCGGCCACTCGGGCGCGGCCGGCGCGATCAGCCCATCGATGGTGTCTTGGCCGGCCAGTACGCCATCGACGATGTCGTGGACGAAGTTAGTGTCCTCGATGCTGTCGGAGAACTCTCCGAGGTTACGGGCCAAGATGGCCTCGACCATCCGTTTGCTCTTCTCTTCGGCGCCGCGAAAGTCGTACTCGTAGAGCGTCTGCATGGCGACGATGCGGCCGAGATGGCGGTTGGAGGCCATTACTTGGTCTTTACGAGTCCAAGCTTAACGGCTCTGGCGAGGCGGTGGCTGGGCGCCCCGCTCTTGGCCAGCTGCGGTACGACGAGCGCATCGTGGCTGCGGCGTTGGCCCTTGGTGCTTCTTGTGGTGCGTTTTTTAGGAACTGCCATGGCTATCCTTTCTTGTCTGTCGGTTTAGGGGCCGGATCTTGAGTGCTGTGATGGTGGCCGGCGATCAAACGTTCGCCGCAGTCGGGGCAGAGGCCCTCGCAGTCGGTGCGACAGAGCTGCTGCATCGGAATGCTTACGATCGCCTCTTGGCGGATCAACGGCGTGAGGTCGATGATGCCGCGAGCACTGATCGGCCACTCGTCTTCGGCCGGCCGCGGCGCGTAGACGCCCTCGAAGCTCACCTCGGCACGGTGATCGTAGTCGTCGAGGCAGCGGAAACACTGCAGCCGAAAGGCTAGCTCGGTGCGGCCACGCACACCGACACCGCTGTCGAGACGTCGAACGCGAACCTGCCCCTGGATCGGAGCCACGAGCTCAAGATCTGGAATGTTAGGGTTCTCCCCTGCCAGTTCGAAGTCGGCGCTCTCGCCGACCTCGCCTGCTAAGATGTGACTTACATTTACGTGCATGTGCACTCTTGAGGCTAAAGGATAGCGAAAAAGCCGCCACTTGGCAAGTTTTGGAGGGTAAATCTATTGACAAACCATACTTATTATGCTAATATTACTCGGTTCACATCAACACATCACTCCTGCAACCGCACGAGTGATTCGATCCTTCTAAGCGAGGAGGTCGCAGTGGCGGCTAGGTTGAAGATCTTCACGATCATGACGCCTGCGGGCATGAAGGCCTGCAACGACAGAAGAGCTTGGGACCCAATACTCCGCAAGCATCAGGACTACGTCACCTCCATTCAGAACGTCGTCGGTGCGACGTACAGCGTGTACACATGCCAAGAGGGAACCGATGAGTGCAAGGCCTACGCCCCACACATCGACGAGAGCATGCCAGTACCGCTCACGATCATCATCGTGGCCTCGGGAATCCACCGAAACGACGTACACCTGTTCAAGTCGATTCAGCTTGACCTCTCGAGCACGGTATGCGGCTGGCACGACGAGCTGGCGACGGCACGCGTCTTCATCAACATCGTCGACGACCGTCGCGGAGAGGTCGGCGAGGCTGACTGATCTCCACCAGCAAGAAGGATCGATCCGGGGGTGCAGTTTGCACCCCCGTCGACCCCCGAGTTCGCAAAGTCACTTTGTGGATTCAGCGGTCGCAAGGCCGATAGTTTGACAATCCGACGAGCTCTGAAAGGAGCGCAGATGCTATTGGACGATCGTATCGTTAGGATCAACGCGGTCACAACCGCTTGGCTGGCGGCCGAGATCGGCAGTGACGCCGAGTACGGCAGTTGCCACGATCGCAAGACCGAGGCCGCGAGGCGCCATGAAGAGTTTCTCCACACCGTCCATGAGTTGATCGCCGAATTGACCCCGCTGGTTCTCGAACACGGCGTGATCTTCACCTCGAGGGCCCGATACTGGGCCAGAGGTCACGGGGGGGGTTATTTAATCCAAGCCCAGTCTCCCGATGCAGACGACCCGGGCGACCAAGGCGTCACCCTTGTGGGGGACGTCCCGATCGAACACCTCTTCCAACTGATGCGCGACCTGCCAGAGATCCGCCACGCCCTCGGCCCCAAGTACCAACGAAGAGACGTCGGTGCGGCAACCAAGCTGACCCGGCGAGTCGTCCGAGTCATTACCGGCTCCCGAACTTGATCGGAGCGATCGAACCACCCCGCCCTCGGCGGCTTCGTTCTACCCTCGTGGTAGATGCGAAGCTACC
>CAYMAB010000100.1:0-2807 GCA_964388345.1 uncultured Candidatus Saccharimonadales bacterium | reverse complement strand
AACGGTCTGGCCGCGCTTCTTGGCTTCAATGATACTCTGGCGGAAGGCCTGCTCCATGATTGGGTCGAGGCCGCTGGTCGGTTCGTCCATGATCAAGAGGTCGGCGCGGGTCGAGAGGGCGGCGATCAGGTTGACCTTCTGGCGATTACCCTTGGAGTAGGTCCGGACCTTCTTGTTTGGCTCGAACTGAAAGCGCTCGACTAACTCAGCTCGGTAGGCCTCATCGACCTCGCCGTGGATACGGCCGAGCAAGTGGAGCGTCTCGGCGCCGGTCAGGCTGGGCCAGAAGGTCGCCTCGCCCGGCACGTAGGCCAGCCGCTGGTGGGCCTCGACTGGATTGGCATGCGCGTCGATGCCGAAGATCTCGGCTCGGCCAGCCGTCGGCTTGATCAGGCCGAGCAAGAGGCGAATGGTGGTGGTCTTGCCGGCGCCATTGGGGCCAAGGTAACCGAGCACCTCACCGCGGCGAACCGTTAGATCGAGCGGTGCCAGTGCCACCACTGGATCGTAGTGCTTGCTCAACCCCTCGGTGACGATCGCCCGTTCCATCTGACCCTCATGCGTATTACTGCCGCTATCGTCTCAGAATATGGCCGGCGAGGCAACGCTTATGCCCGAGCCACTATGGTAAGATTGATGAGCATTATGATACGAAGCGATCGCAGCATCACCACATTACAGAGGCGTCGTTAAGATGGCCGAGACTCAGAACGTCATCGAACTGATTGGCCTGCGCAAGGTCTACCGGACCGGCGGCGAGGCGACGGTGGCGCTCGGCGGCATCGACCTTACCATTAAGACCGGTGAGTTCGTCGCCATCATGGGGCCGTCTGGCTCCGGCAAGTCGACGCTCATGCACGTCCTCGGCTTGCTCGATCGTCCCAGCGGCGGCCAGTACCAGCTGCGCGGCCAAGACGTCAGTAAGCTGAGCAAGAACCGCCAAGCCACCATCCGCAACCAAGAGATAGGCTTCGTCTTCCAGCAGTTCAACCTGCTGCCACGCACCAGCGTGCTCGATAACGTGCTGCTGCCGACCTACTACGGCAAGCTGAAGAGCCCAGCCAAACAGGCTCGGCGCCTCTTGGCCGAGGTCGGCCTATCCGATCGATTGAAGTACAAGAGCAACCAACTCTCCGGCGGCCAGATCCAGCGCGTCGCCATCGCTCGAGCGCTCGTCATGAATCCATCGCTGATCTTAGCCGATGAGCCGACCGGTAATCTTGATAGTAAGCGCTCTGATGAGATCATGCGACTCTTAAAGAAGATCAACGCCGCCGGTGCCACCATCGTCCTCATCACGCACGAGCCAACCGTCGCTCGTTACGCCGACCGCACCATTCACTTGATGGATGGCCAACTACGGTCGACTACGGCCCGGCCGGCCAAGCGTTCGGTGCAGCTATGAAGAAGACCTACCAGACGGCTCGTCAGTCGACCAAGGCGCTCTTGCGTAATAAGGGCCGCAGCTTCCTCACCATTCTCGGCATCATCATCGGCATCGCCTCCGTCATTGCGCTGGTCTCGCTCGGTAACGGCGTCAAAGCCAGCATCAGCGGCCAGATCAAGACGCTCGGCACCACCAATCTAACGATCACGCCGGGCCAAGGCTTTGGGTCCAGTGGTAGCTCCTCGTCCTCATCGAGCTCCCAGAAGAGTTCGGGTGGCCTCGGCGGCCGCAATAGCAATGGCGGCCAGTCCTTTGGGCAGTCGGCCTCGACGCTAACGGTCACCGATCTCACCACGCTGAGCGATCGCGCCAAGCATCCCTTGATCAAGGCCGCTAGCGGCGACGTCGTCTCCTCCTCGATCTTCAGCGTCAACGGTGTCGATGAGCGCCTCGGCACCAACGGTGTCAGCCCGAGCTACTTCGCCATCTTCTCGCTCGCGCTCGGCCACGGCCGACTCTTGAGCTCGGCCGACGTGGCCTCGGCCAGTCGTGTGGCGGTGGTCGGCTCCCAGTTTGCCAGCGACGTCTTGGGCTCAACTACCCCGGTTGGCAGGACCATCGAGGTGGCTGGTCAGCCCTATCGCGTTGTCGGCGTCTTGGCGAACGTGGCCGAGAGCAGCTTCACCAACCCCAACATCCAAGTCTATCTGCCCTACAGCGCTGCCATGGCCGACTTTGGCGTCGCCAACTTCAATACCATCACCGTCCAAGCCACCGACCAATCGAGCGTCGATGCGGCCAAGAGCGACATCGAGCGCACGCTCCTAGCCAACCATAAGATCAGCGACCAACAGCTGGCCGACTTCAGCGTCAACTCGTCGAAGGATCTGCTCTCGACGGTTAACAGCATCACCTCGGTGCTGACCTCGCTGCTGGCCGGCATCGCCGCCATCTCGCTACTGGTTGGCGGCATCGGCATCATGAACATCATGCTCGTGAG
The DNA here is from genome assembly GCA_964388345.1 of uncultured Candidatus Saccharimonadales bacterium. Classification (GTDB taxonomy): domain Bacteria; phylum Patescibacteriota; class Saccharimonadia; order UBA4664; family DATIHN01; genus CAYMAB01. The sequence goes on along the minus strand of CAYMAB010000100.1, from coordinate 420 downwards.
TGTGACCGAGCGAACCCGCGAGATCGGCTTGCGTAAGGCCGTCGGCGCCAAGACCCGCGACATCCTCGTCCAGTTCATCATCGAGACACTCATTCTCACGCTGGTCGGCGGCCTGCTCGGCATCGGCCTCGGCAAGTTGATCGGCGTCGTGGCTGCCCACGCGCTCGGTATCAAGCCGATCACCACCATGAGCTCAGTGGTGCTGGCCGTCGGCGTCTCGGCCGGCGTCGGTCTCATCTTCGGCATCTACCCGGCCGCCAAGGCCGCTCGGCTCAACCCGATCGAGGCGCTGCGCTACGAATAGCCCACCGGTGGCAAGGACGGCCCAAAGTTGCTAAGCTAAAGCTATAACGAGGATGGATATGAAGGTAGTGGTGGTCGGTGGCGCCGTCGTGGACGTCGTCGTCGATGCTGCTGTGG
>CAYMAB010000099.1:0-2818 GCA_964388345.1 uncultured Candidatus Saccharimonadales bacterium | reverse complement strand
CCGCGGGCGTCCGAGTAGGACTTTTGGTATACCGCCGCCGCCAGGACCCGAGGGGCCGTTCCTATCTGTATGTTAGAATAGACGCTGTGATACTCTTTGACCGCGTTACCAAGACCTACCCGAATAAATCGGTCGCCCTGAGCGGCCTGAACGTGCACATCGAGCCCAAAGAGTTTGTGACGATCGTTGGCTCGAGCGGGGCCGGTAAGTCGACGTTGATTAAGCTCTTGACTCGTGAGGAGGTCCAGACCTCCGGCAAGATCATCGTCGGCGGCATCGACTACGACGGCGTCGGCCACCGCGACGTGCCGCTGATTCGCCGGCGCATCGGCGTCGTCTTCCAAGACTTCAAGCTGCTGCCGCAGCGCAACGTGTTCGAGAACGTCGCCTTCGCGCTGGATGTCTCCGGCGCCCGCAACCGCGAGATCAAGAAGAGCGTGCCGAAGGTGCTACAGCTCGTGGGGCTGACCGCCAAGGCCAAGAACTTCCCGGCCGAGCTCTCTGGCGGCGAGCGCCAGCGCGTGGCGATCGCCCGGGCGCTGGTGCGCCAGCCGAAGATCTTGGTGGCTGACGAGCCGACCGGCAACCTCGATCCCAAGAACGCGTGGGAGATCATCGAGCTGCTGCTAAAGATCAACCGCTTCGGCACCACGGTACTACTGACGACCCACAACAAATAGATCGTCAACGCCTTGAAGCGCCGCGTCATCACCATCAACCGTGGCCGCATCGTCAAGGACGAGGCCGAGGGTCGCTATGCCATCTAAACTCGGGGCCCAGACGTGATCACGCTCTGGCGCATCATCCAGGCCGGCTTCCGCAACTTCCTGCGCAACGCGTGGCTGTCGACGGCCGCCACCGCCGTCATGACGGTGACGCTGGTGTTGGTGACCTTCTCTTACATCTCCAACTCGGCGCTGACTTCGACGATCAAGACCGTCACCGATAAGATTGATGTCTCGGTCTACTTGAACACGGCTGTGACGCCGCCGCAGCTCGATGGTTTCAAGAAGAGTCTACTGGCAGCCCCGAATGTGTCAGAGGTCAACTACGTCTCGCAGGCCCAAGCGCTGGCCGACTATCGCAGCCAGAACCAGAACAACCCGCAGCTGCTGGCGGCGCTCGACATCGCCGGTGACGCGCTGCCGGCCTCGCTTGAGATCAAGGCCAAGGATCCCAACAAGCTCAACAGCATCGCCAGCGTTATCAACCAACCGCAGAACAAGGCGCTGCAAGATCCAACGGCCCCGCCGAGCTACTCCGGCAACCGCAAGACGACCGTCGACCGGATCGTTCACTTCAGTAACTTCTTCAAGCGCGCCAGCCTCGTAGCCAGCATCCTCTTCGTCGTCATATCGGTCATGATCATCTTCAACACCATTCGCATGGCCATCTTCACCCGGCGCGAGGAGATCGAGATCATGAAGCTGGTCGGCGCCACCAACTGGTTTATCCGCGGGCCGTTCCTCGTTGAGGCCGGCTTCTACGGCTTGATCGCCGCTGGGCTGGCGTTGGTCTTCTGCTACGGTCTCTTGCTCTCCGGCGCCACCAAACTGGGCAGCTACATCGATATCTCCTCGACCGTGACGGTCTTTCGCCACTATCCCGTCCTAATCGCACTGGTCGAGGCGGTGGCTGGGATCATCATCGGCACCGGTTCGAGCCTCTTGGCCATGGTTCGCTACCTGAAGCTCTAGGGTGGTGCTGAGCCAAGCGCCGTCCCAACCCTAAAGATAAGCGGTTTGACGGATTGGGCAAGAATCAGTACTATTATGACAGTTGGAGGGTTCGTGCTTTTGCGTAAGATGACCGAGAATCGAAGCCTGCGAAAGGGTCTGGCCGTGGCCGGCGCCCTTGTGGTGGCATTGAGCCTCGCGACGGCCGCCTACGCCGAAGACTTCGCTGCTGAGATCGCGGCCTTAAAGGCCCAAGCCGCTCAGCAGCAGTCGCAGGCCGCTCAGCTGGCTGGCGTGGCCAGCGATTATCAATCGAAGGTCAACCAACTCCAGTCGCAGATCAATGGCTTGCAGATCCAGATCAACCTCAACCAAGTGCAGTATAACCAGATCTCGGCTGCTATCGCCGACAACCAAACCAAGCTGGCCTCGGCCAAGGCGGCGCTCGGCGCCGACCTCAAGAGCATGTACGTCGATGGGACGGAGACGCCACTGGAGATGTTGGTCTCGAGCCAGAACTTGAGCGACTACTTCAACCAGCAGCAGTACCAAGACAGCGTCAAGGACAAGATTCAGAGCACCATGGCGACGATTCTGAATCTGCAGCAGCAGCTGAGCGCCCAGCAGAAGCAGGTTAGCGCCGTCTTGGCCAGCTTGCAAGATCAGCGTAACCAAGTGGCCACGAGCGAGGCCCAAGTCGAGCAGCTGCTCAGCCTCGCCCAGCAGAACGTGGCGGCGGCCAACGCGCAGGTGAAGACGACCAACTCGCAGCTGGCCCAGAAGCAGGCCGAGCAGTCGGCGCTGCTCGAGGCGGCCTCGCATGGCTTCAATGGCAGTATCCCTGGCGCCTCGAGTGGTAGCGGCGGCGCCTGCGCCAACCAGTCCAATGGCGACAACGGCGGCTACCCAAGCGTCTGGTGCAACGCCACTCAAGATAGCATCCAGACCCCCTCGGGCCTCAACCGTGAGTGCGTCTCGTGGGCCGGCTATCGCTGGCACCAGATGGGCGGCCCCTACATCAACTGGGGCAACGCCAACACGTGGGACAACTACGCCCGGGCGGCCGGCTACACCGTCGATAGTACGCCGGCAGTCGGCGCGGTGGCCCAGACCGATGCCGGCCCGTTCGGTCACGTCGCCGT
>CAYMAB010000098.1:0-2849 GCA_964388345.1 uncultured Candidatus Saccharimonadales bacterium | reverse complement strand
GAGCCGCCATTGGGCCGGCTCCAAGTTGATCGGACTGCCTTGGAGCCCATTATGAATCGCTTTGGTGAGGGCAAAGAAGCCCGGCCGCGCCTCGATCACCTGCCAATCGGCCGCCAGCCCCAAGTCGCACAGCAGCGGCGCCGTGGCGTTCAAGATCTCGGCCACACCGCCGCGCGAGGCCGTCGAGTTGATCTGCAAGACACGCGCTCCTTTGAGGCGGCCGGCCAGTCCGATAACCTCGTCGAATAGTTCCGGCTCGATGATCGAGCGATACTCCTCGAAGTTGCGCGGCATGGTGCCAGCCGATCTGAGTATCGAGGTCACGCCGACGCCCGGTTGGCGCCGAGCCGCGCTAGATCGCTCGAGCCAGTGATGGCGATGGCCAACGCGTCGGCGGCGTCGTCGGGCCGCGGCAGCTCGCTAAGACCGAGCAGGCGCTGGACCATCACTTGGATCTGCGGCTTGGTGGCCTTGCCGTAACCCGTCAGCGCCTGCTTCACCTGCAGCGGCGTGAACTCGCGCACCTCCAACCCGGCCGCGGCGGCGGCCAGCAGCACGACACCGCGAGCTTGGCCAACCGTCATGGCGGTGGTGACGTTGGTGGCGAAGTAGAGCAGCTCAACTGTCATCAGCTCGGGCCGATATTGATCGATCAGCTCTGTCAGTTCGGTGTGGATCGTTAAGAGCCGCTGCTCCATCGCTTGCCCGGCCGGCGTCGTGATGACACCACCACCGATAAACTTAAGCTCACTCTTATCGGCCTCGATTACGCCGAAGCCGGTGGTAGCGGTGCCGGGATCGATGCCTAAGATGCGCACTAGTTACCACCGCCCCGCTGAAGATGGCTTGGTCTCACCTCGGCCGCCCTCACGACCCGGCACCCTCCGGTAGCTCGAAGTTGGCGTAGGTCTCGGAGACGTCATCGAGTTCGTCGAGCGCCTCCATGATCCGAAGTAACTGGCCGGCGGCCTTCTCGTCGGTCACCGTGATCGTCTGGCGGGGGACGAACGAGAGTTCGGCCGAGTTAACCAGTTGACCGGCCGCGGCCAGCTTGGTCCGCACTGCCTCCAGCTGAGTCGGTGCAGTGTAGACGTATAGGCGACCGTCTTCGCTGGCAATATCGTCGGCGCCGGCCTCGATGGCGACCAGCTCGGCTGCTTCGCCGGCCTCCCCCAACTCGATGATACCCCTTTGATCGAACTGGAACTTGACGGCGCCGGCCTCGGCCATCCGCCCGCCATACTTGGTGAAGGCGTTACGCACATCGGAAGCGGCGCGGTTGCGATTGTCGGTTGCGACCTCGACGATGATGCCGACGCCGCCCGGGCCGTAGCCCTCATATAAGACCTCCTCGACTTGGGCTCCCCCACCTTGGCCGGTGCCGCGAGCGATGGCGCGATCGATGTTGGCCATCGGCATACTGGCGGCCTTGGCCTTGGCGATGGCGAGCCGCAGCTTGAAGTTCATCTCAGGATCGCCACCGCCCTGCTTGGCCGCCACGGTGATAAGATTGGACAGCTTGGTGAAGGCGGCTCCGCGGCGCGAGTCGGCCACGGCTTTCTGATGCTTAATACTGTTCCACTTACTGTGTCCGGACATGGTAGCTCCTATGCATGAATTATACCATCCGCTACCTCACCGGCCCGTCGCCGCAACCCGAGCGCACCGGCCGCCACCACCATGGTGATGTAGACAGCGACGAACTGAGCGAGGCCGAGGTGCAGCGACAGGCTGGCCAAACGAACGTGGTCGAGCCAATCGATCACACCCAAGATAAGCCGCAGCAGCCAGAGCGCCGGCAGCGCTAACCATCCCGAAGCCAGCGGTGCCACGAGGCCGGCCAGCCCAGCCACGAAGCTTACGAGCATAGCGATCGGCACCAGTGGTAGGACGATGAGGTTGGCCAGTGGTGCCACCACCGAGAAGGTGCCGAAGGCGTAGGCGATCAGCGGCGCCGTCATGATGAAGGCCAGCAGCGACTCTACTAAGATGCCGAGCAGGAACCGCTTCGACTGCTTCATGATCAGCGGCGCGATCACGAGGATGCCGGTGAAGGCCAGAAACGAGAGTTGCCAGCCGATGTCGCGGTAGAGGTAGTTCGGGCTGAAGCCGGCCGTCAGTGCGGCCGCCACCAGCACCAGCACGAGTGGCTTGATGGTCCGGCCGTAGTAGCCGGCCGCCAGCACCAAGGTAGAGACGAGCGCCGCCCGCACGATCGAGGCGCCGGCGCCGCTCACCACCACGAAGCCGGCGATCAGCCAGAGGCTAGCGGCGAGGCGGCCAAACTTGAAGTGGCGGCCGAGCAGGCGGCCGACGGCGTTGACGAGGATGGTGAGATTGTAGCCAGAGACGGCCACTAGGTGGCTCAAGCCGACCACCGCCAGCTCGGTCTGGAGGTTCTTTGGAATCAGCGCCCGCACCCCAATCAAGAGGCCGAGGGCGAAGGAGGAGAGCGGCTCCGGCAGGGCCGTACGCATGCCGGCGAAGAAGCGCTGGCGCAGCCGTTCCAGCCCGCTCTGAGCCGTCGAAGTCACGGTGACATTGCCGAAGCTGGTGCTGGCGGCAGCCGCCCCAAGCGTCGATTCCAGCTTGGCCACGACCGTGACGCGGTAGCCGCGACTGACGCGCATCGAGTGGGTGAAGATGGCTATGTCACTTGCGGTCGGGTGGCCATCGAGGCGAGCGGCGCCGACGGTGAAGTGCTCGTAGCCCTTATCGTCTAGATAAGGGTCGTCGCGGATCTGACCCTCGATCGTGACGGTCTGGCCGAAGTGCGCCTCGATCCAGCGCTGTTGGGCCACGGCAGCCTCGCCACGATAGAGGCCCAGCGCCAACGCGGCCACCAACAA
>CAYMAB010000097.1:0-2857 GCA_964388345.1 uncultured Candidatus Saccharimonadales bacterium | reverse complement strand
CGACGCTTGGCTGCACTTCAGTCCGGCCATTCCGAGTACGGAACTGCTTTCGATACGGCGAGATTTCTTGGCGGCGCTCTCGGCCGATCGATTGGTCGTCTTGCCCCAGTCCGACGGCCACATCTACTTTGGGCACCGTTATCGACTCGAGGTACGGACACCCGAGGCCTTCAATGAGATCGTCCGACGACTCGAGGAGACCCATTTGGGCTACTTATAGCCGTATGGAGTCTCCCGGAGCGAAGTCAGGCCGGGTTGGTACTCGGTGCCGATCTCGGTCAAGGTCTGAGGATTTCTGCGCCCACCGAACGTGGGCACTTACGGCCTCCGTGCTATCACCATAGCGCGGAGGCCGTAACCCGTTTATGCTACTATTAGAGCGTGCGCGTCTACCTCTTCACCAGTCCTGATTCGAGCCAAGCCCGGCGGGTCGATCAGTTCGCCGCTGAGCTGGCCAGCTACCAAGTCGACCCGATCAGGGTGGACGACTCCAGCGCCGAGGGCACCGGTTTGGTCGAGCTCTATGACGTCGTCGATCGACCGGCCGTGGTGGTGACGACCGACGACGGCCAGATGGTGCAGCGCTGGCTGCGCGAGCTGCCGCTGGCCGGCGATGTCAGCTACTGGGCCCACCAGTAATGCTCGTCACCGTCATCGTCACCTTCGCTGATCTCTTTACGCTGGTCTTCAATGTCTTATTGCTCATCCGGGTGGTCTCCAGCTGGATTCGGCCCGATCCCAGCACCAACTGGCTCACCCGTGTCGTCTACGAGCTAACGGAGCCGATCTTGGCACCGCTGCGCCGGGCGCTGCCCTCGACCGGCCTACTCGACCTAGCGCCCTTGGCCGCCTTCATCGCCCTACAGGTGCTCGATTGGTTGGTGCACTACTGGGCGGCCCGCCTCTAGGCCTTGGCAAGCGCCTGCGGGCGGCGTATCATGAACCCAAACCATAGATGCGATCGAGTGGTTATCAGCCACGAATCCGCCCAAGAGCGGAGCGCAGCGGGGAGAACATGGGGCGACCCACCAGTAGATCCCGCCGACAGCGCCGCGTAAGACGCGCAAACGAAGTCCACCAAGCAGGGTGGTACCGCTCCACTGGGAGCCCCTGCGATCGGTGGCTTTAATGGTTTAAAGGAGAGTCATGCAGCCAGTCGGACCAGCCAACTTCCCCGAGCTCGAAGCGGATATGCTGAAGGTTTGGGATAGAGAGAAGACCTTCCAAGCCAGCCTCGAGGCACGCCGAGACGCCGAGGTCTTCAGTTTCTACGACGGGCCGCCCTTCGCCAATGGCCTGCCGCACTACGGCCATGTGGTGCCCTCGACCATCAAGGACGCCATCGGTCGCTACAAGACGATGCGCGGCTACCTGGTGCCGCGCGTGGCCGGCTGGGACACACATGGCCTACCGGTCGAGTACGACGTCGAGAAGCAGCTCGGCCTGACCGGTAAGCAGCAGATCACCCGGATGGGCGTGGCCAAGTTCAACGAGGCCTGCCGCGACTCGGTCTTTCGTTATAAAGGGGAGTTCGAGGACTTCATTCGCCGCCTCGGCCGCTGGGTCGATCTCGACAACGCCTATGCGACATTAGACGATAACTACATCGAGAGCGTCTGGTGGGTCTTCAGCGAGATCTACAAGAAGGGCTTGGTCTACGAGGGCTTCAAGTCCATGCCGTACTGCCCGCGCTGCGCCACGCCGCTGTCCAACTTCGAGCTCAACCAAGGCTATCGCGATGACGTCGCCGATCCGAGCGTCTATGTTCGCTTCAAACTGACGAGCGAGCCAGAGACGTCGCTCTTGGCATGGACGACGACGCCGTGGACGCTGCCGGCCAATTCGGCACTGGCGGTCGATGTGGCGGCCGACTACGCGACGGTTGAGTTGCAAGACGACGGTGATGGTTGGCGCAAGGGCGAGCGGTTGATCCTAGCCAAGCAGCGCCTAGACGTGCTTGACCTAAAGCAGGCTGAATACAAGATCACCAAGACTCAGAAGGGCCAAGAACTGGTTGGGCTGGAGTACCAGCCACTCTTCGACGTAGCCGGTCTAAAGCCGGCCGAGCGAGCCAAGGCCTACCGTGTCTACGCCGACAAGAGCGTCAGCCTCGAGGACGGTACCGGTATCGTGCATACCGGTACCCGTTACGGCGAGACGGACCTCGACCTCTGCTTGCGCGAGGGGCTGCCAATGATCGAGAGCGTCAACAAGTTCGGCCAGATGACCGATATCGTGCCCGAGGTCGCCGGTCAATTCTTTAAAGAAGCCGACCCGGCGATCATTGCGAATCTAGAGAAACGAGGACTGGTCTTCGCCGCCGAGACCTTTCGACACACTTATCCATTCTGCTGGCGCTGCGACACTCCGCTGATGTACTTCGCCACTCCCAGTTGGTTCGTCAAGGTGACGGCACTGGTCGATAAACTGGTCAAGAACAATCAAGCCATCGAGTGGGTGCCGGCGCACATCAAAGACGGCCGCTTCGGCAACTGGCTGGCCGAGGCCCGCGACTGGGGCGTCTCGCGCAACCGCTACTGGGGCGCGCCGATCCCGATCTGGCGCTGCGGCGAGGGCCATCTGACGGTGCTCGGCAGCTTGGCCGAACTGCGTGAGCGAGCTATCGAGATGCCGGCCGAGCTGGATCTGCACCGACCGGGGATCGATCAGATCAAGGTGCACTGTGGTGACTGCGACGGGCCGGCCGAGCGGATCGAGGCGGTCTTCGACTGTTGGTTCGAGTCCGGCGCCATGCCGTACGCCCAGGGCCACTATCCGTTCGAGCACAAGGCCGAGTTCGAGGCCAGCTTCCCGGCCGAGTTCATTTCGGAGGGTCTCGACCAGACCCGTGGCTGGT
>CAYMAB010000096.1:0-2868 GCA_964388345.1 uncultured Candidatus Saccharimonadales bacterium | reverse complement strand
AGCGACCACGAGCCGAACGGAGTAGCCGATGCCGATCTTCGAGTGCGGTGACATCGTCTACCACCACATGAGCCATCGCTCCGCCACGATCGTGTTGGTGCGGACGGTCTCAGACATCGGAGCGATCTACTTGGTCCAACCGACGAATCCGTTCTACCCGAACGAACGCGTTTGGTGGTGGGCCCGGCGAACCGCCCTAGGCACCGCCGCCGCCAAGTGACGGTGCCACAGCCCACGAGCGACCATAGAAGAATCTGCGGCCCGCCGTGGGTTCTTCTGTTATAACGGCCCGAAACGCGAAGCCCCCGACCGGATGGTCGGGGGTCGGTGTCGCCGGAGCGACGGGCGCGGGAGCGGCTAGCGCAGTAGCTCCGATTCGTAGGGGGCGGTTCTCTTCTGCCCGCGATGCTGGTGGGTATCCCAGATCTGCACAGCCAGTGCCGAGAGACCGATGGCGAGGCCGTAGAAGAGGGCGCCCCAGATCAACCCGAGCGAGGCGGCGGCACAGAAGGCGCCGAGCGAGAACAGCATGAACCGCTCCCACTCGGGGCCCCGATCGGACTTGAGTGGACCAACGCTCATGATCCCACACGACATGATGGCGAGGCAGACGTACATGACCGTAAGGATGAACCCCAAGAAGTCGTCGATGCTGATGTGAAAGACAGGAATCACGTTCACCCCCCCCATCTCGGCCTAGACGAACTGGTGCGTCGGCAGGCGCTTCAACGTCTCGTCGAGCCAGAGTTGATCGAGCTCTTCGGCGTTGGCTCGGCCCCACCGCGCCAACAGCACTGCAAAGCCATCTGCGGCCGTCTCTGGCGACTCGAAGAGGCCGAGGCGTCTCAACTGCTGGAACTCGTCCGAGCCATCGGGCATGACTCTGGTGACGAGCAGCCAGTAGGTCGCACGAGGCCGCGGTGGCAACTCGACGGCCAGCGTTGCGCCGGGCAGAGCCAGCTCGGTCCGATACGGCAACAGGTAACCGCGCTTCGCCAAGGTCTGCTCGAACTGGTGACGGCGCGTCTTCAAACGCTTTGGGTTCGTGACCATGTCGTAGCAACCTGAAGCCAGTGCAGCGATGATCACAACCACGATGACTCCAGTGGCAATCAAACTGGGTATCATTGACCCCCACTTTCCCGCGACTGGGCGGATCGGAACCAAAAGGAACGTGGCTTAATGCTAGAAGCCGGGGCCAAGATTGTCAATCATGTCTGTTCATAAACGAAACGCGGCGAGGAGAGAACTGAATCTCTCCCCGCCGCAGGGTGTTCTTTGGGCCGGCTACGCCGAGACGGGCACCAGCTCGGCCCGATGCTCGACGCCTTCCCACAGATGGCGAGCCGTTCGGAAGTCGGCGTAGACCCACTGAGCGCGCGTCTCGGCGAATCGCTTGACGGCAGTCGGGATCGGCTCGAACTTGCTCATCCAGATCACTCTGGCTCGCTTGGTCCGACCGGTACCGGTGTCGTAGTAGGCGGCCAGCACAAGGCCGCGCATCCACTCGTCGTACTCGATTCCAACCAAGAGACCCGGGAACGACTGCACATCGGTACAGGCCGGGATCGGGATCGGCTGGTTGGTGCCCGGGTAGTAGTAGCGGTTCATGGCCAGCGCGAACTGCTCGCGTCGTTTGGCCTGATGCTTCTCCCCAACGAGATGATGGCGAGCTAGAAGCCCCGCAAGAGCAACGAGTGCCAATATTGCAACGAACATGTGCCCCCCCCAACGTCTCTAAGCCGAAAAGAGCGTGATTACGATACTACGATCTTGATGGTGGTGTGTCAACAAACGCAGCGCGGCGAGGAGAGAACTGAATCTCTCCCCGCCGCAGGGTGAACTGAGTGCGCCTAGCGCGTGGCCAGCTCGGGCAGCGGCGCTGGATCGACCTCGACGCGGCGCGTCTGGCAGAGGCCGGAGACGCGGTCCCGAACTTGGTTGGACGTCAGTCCCTCCCAGAGGACGATCTCGCGGTTGAACCGAGCGATCGCCCGCGTGGGCGATTCGAACCGCCCCATGTGGGTCAGCTCAGACCGTCGCGGCTTGCCGCCTATGGCCGTGAAGTGAACGTAGAGCACATACATTCTGCGCACACCCACGGACTGGACCGACAGGTACGCGATCGGATTCGCCAGCATCTTGACGTAGCCCGAGTCCCGATTCGGGCCGAAGCCGACCAGCTTGAACGTCGATAGCGCGTCCATGCCGTCTCGGAACCTGACCAGCCGCCATCGCCGGAACAAGGGGCTGAGGCTGAGCAGCAGCATCGAAATCGGAATCGCGAGCACGACCGCCAGTAGCAACTCTAGGTACCCCATTGCCTACCTCCCCCGCCCGCAGGCTCGAGTTGAATGTGAAGAGCGTGCCTTCGATGGTACGGTGCCACGAGCGGCCCGTCAAACGTTCTCACCACCTCACCGGCTCTCTTTGCTCCGATACTTGATTCAACTTCTCGGTGCGTTCAAGGCCCCACCGCAGCTCCTCGAGCTTCTTCGGTGACGCCCGAACGTAGGTATCGTGCCACCGCTTGAACCCGGCCGCGGCCTGATTGACCGACGCGTACCAGCGCAGGTGATCGAGCTCGGCTCGCCACAGGTGCTCGTGGTGCGCTGGGAAGTAGACCGCGAGGACGTCGGTGCCGCGATCTTCATCGTACTCCACTTGGATGAGAGCGCGACTCTGGCCGGACAACGACGCAACCAGCGATTTGACCGCATCGCTTGATTGCGGGCCGCGGTGAAAGACGATGCGCAACGCCCTCTCCAGCCGCCCGCAGCGCTCGGTCGCCCTGTCGAGGTCGCGATAGAACGACCAAGCCGTGATGATGACGATGACAAGCACAGCCAGCGCGAAACCTAGCAAGAA
>CAYMAB010000095.1:0-2922 GCA_964388345.1 uncultured Candidatus Saccharimonadales bacterium | reverse complement strand
GCTCAAAGCGTAGTTTGACCGGATCGGTCGCCCGGGGCGGGATCGGCGCATCGGGGTTCAATGGATCGTGCTTCGACTTGCTCTCGAGAATGGCCGCGACCGTCCACGCCTGCACCTCTTGGGGCGGCTGCTCGATGCGGTTGGCACCACCGCGCTCAACCACGATTCGGGCCAACCCCGGCTCCCAGCGATAGCGGATGGTCTCGTCCTCCCAGATGTCGACGATACGATGATTGAGGCTCGGCTTGGGCCCGTCGCCGCCGCGAGCAAACTCTGGGAACGATTCGGTCTCGTCGCTGACGCGCCAGATACGCGATTTGAGCTCGAGCGAGAGGCCATAGTAGCCGTGGCGCTCGAGGCCTTGGGCGGTGTAGTAGGTGTCCCAGAGCCACGCGCTGCCGGTGTGGTAGCCGCCGGGCCGAAAACGAGCGCTGCCACGAGCCAAGGTGCGCACCCCGCCGGCACTCAGGAGATCGGGCGAGAAGAGGTTGCGAATGGTGGCCTCGCGACGGCGCTCGGTGACCTTATCGGTGCCGTCGAGCAGACGCGAGTTGAGTAGGTGGCCCATGTCTGAGGTGCGCAGCCGCAGCTGGCGCAGCTCGCCGGCGTCGTCGCGATCGGTGCCGATACAGAAGTAGCCCCCATGGTGGGCTGGATCCTCAACCCAAAAGCGCTCGGCGATCTGACGCTCCAAGCGTTCGGCCAGCCGCTGCAACTCGGCGGCCAGCTCCGGTCGCGGCCGGCCGTGTTGGTAGACTCTAGCGGCATCGAGCAGGGCATCATAGGCCAGTGCCTGCACCTCAGCGGCCGCTACGCCCAACCGGTGGTTGGCGAGGCTGCCGTCGGCGTGGGTGAAGGCGTCGAAGGAGTCGCGCCACGTCTCGGCGTCGTCGCTCATCTGGCGGTGAAACTCCAGCAACCCTTCGCGATTCTGGCCCAATCGGTGGATCAGCCAGTCGACGCTGCGGTCGAAGGCCTCGCCGATGGTGCGAGTGGCACCGTCGCGACCACGGTAGGACTCATCCAAGAGCGCGTTACCCTCTTGGCGACAGTAGCGCTTGATGGCGGTGATGAAGAGCGGCGTGGCATCGATCGATTCGTAGTAGGGCCACTCCCAACCTCGGGTGGCCGACCAGTCCTTGGCGAACTGACTGGCTGGATCGCGGCTCTCGTGGATGATGCGGCCGCGCTCCTCGCCGCTGCGAGGGTTGGCCTCGATACCTTGGAGGCTGGCCAGTTCTACGATGGTGGCGTGGGCCAGCTTGGGATAGCGATCGAGCAGATCGAGGCTGACACGCAGAGCGTCGCGGCCGAAGAGGGCATGGCGAAAGAGGCTGAGCGCCGCTACGTCGGTGTCGGCCTGTGGGGTGTAGGCGGCCTCCGGCGGGCCGGTCTCGCCGATCTCGCCACTCGAGCGCGCACCGGTCAAGAGCTCGAGCGCCCTGAGCACCGAGGCCGACTTGAGTGGTGTCGGCGGGCGCTGCGGCTCGACGTTGGTGACTCGCTCACCGGGCCGCAAGTAGGGGACGAGATCCGGCACCTCGGCCCGCCGGTCGAGGTCGGCCGGCGGCGCCAGTGGCGAGGTAGTCGGTTCGGTTTGGTCGGGTGCGGCCGCGGGGGCCGGTAAGTAGTCGGGCATGGCTTTACCTTCAACAGTACCATAAAAGCGCACAGTCGCCGCTCTAGTCAAAATGGCTTTATTAAGGTAGAATATGATTGACATAAGAGAGGTATGATGGGTAAGCTCCGAATCGCCATGATTGCACCGCCGTGGTTGGCCATCCCACCATCTGGTTACGGTGGCATCGAGAACGTCCTCCACGCGTTGATACCGGAGCTGCTGCGCCGCGGCGTCGAGGTGGAGCTCTTCGCCACTGGCGACTCGACCGTCAAGGCGACCAAGCTGCACTCGATCTATCCGGACGGCCAGTACCAGCACATCCACAAGCCGATGTTTCTGGCCGGCGACGTCGCCGTGGCCCAGATTCTCTTCGCGCTCAATACCGTTCAGGCCGACGGCAACTTCGACATCATCCACGATCACAATGGCTTCTTCGGGCCACTGGCCATGGCACATCTAAATGAACACTTCCCGCCGGTGCTGCACACACTGCATGGCCCCCCCTTCTCCAGCCCGACCCGCGCCGAGCAGGGCGTGCCCGATAACTTGCCGCTCTGGCGGCAGATGGGCCCGGCCGAGCGCTTCTTCCTCGTTGGCATCTCCGAGGCGCTGATGAAGGATGCGCCAAAGGAGCTGCTGCCGCATATTCTGCCGGCCGTACACAATGCCGTGGCTGTGGATGACTTCCCCTTTGTGAAAGAGAAGGACGACTACTTCATCACGCTGGCGCGCTTCCACCCAGAGAAGGGCCAAGCGCTGGCCGTCCAGCTGGCCGTGGCGCTGGACTTGAAGCTCAAGATGGCCGGCGTGGTGGCCGACATGACCGATCCCAAACAGGTTCTGCTGGAGCTGGCCAACCCACTCAGCCGCTATCGCAGTATCGCCGACTTTCGCTACTACAGCGACCGCATCTTCCCCTACCTCTCGAGTAAGATCGAGTACGTCGGCGAGGTCGGCGGCGCAGCCAAGCTGGAGTTTATCAGTCGGGCCAAGGCGCTGCTCTTCCCGATCACTTGGGACGAGCCCTTCGGCATGGCGCCGATCGAAGCGCTGGCCTGCGGCACACCGGTGGTGGCGATGCGCCGTGGGGCGCTGCCAGAGATCATCGAACACGGCGTCAACGGCTTCTTGGCCGACTCACCAGCCGAGTTCGAGGCCTACATCCAACAGGTTGGCGAGATCGATCCGGCCGCCTGCCGCAAATCAGTCGAGAAGAAGTTCTCGGCCCAAGTCATGGCCGCTGCCTACATCGAGCGCTACGAGCATATTCTGGCTCTCGCAAAGCCCTAATCAACCGGCTT
>CAYMAB010000094.1:0-2923 GCA_964388345.1 uncultured Candidatus Saccharimonadales bacterium | reverse complement strand
CGACCTCGTCATTATCAGTGACGCGCTCTAACCAGCTGAGCTACAAGCCCGCGTCCAAACGAACCAATCTCGGACTACCGTGGACTACCGTATTTAAACAGAAAACGGCTCGATTCGCAAGGAGTGGGCTGATCAATGCCCTCACGCTTGCTTGCTCCCGGTGATCGGCCTAAAATGGCGGCATGAAGCTGAACTCGCCCATCACCCGCATCGCCGCCATCACCATCGCCACCGTCGCCGTGGCCGGCTCGGCCGTTGGCTACCAGCTGCTCAAGCCGGCCGCACCGATCGGCTCGGCCGCCGATCCCACGCCGCAGGCCCTCCAGCAGCTCACCAGCCAGTCCGGCCAAGCCCCAGCCGCTAGCGCTACCAGTCCGCTCCAGCCGGCCGCCACACAGGCCGCTATCGATGCTCAGGGCGGGGCCGCCGTTCAGCCGGCCGCTCAATCGACGCTGCCAGACACCGCCGTCACTGCCACCACCACTACTCCGGCCGCAACACCACTCGACCCAACGCTCCCGACCCAGCCGGTCACCAACCCTCAATCGGGCGGCACCCCCATGGGCGGCTCGCTGACCATCCCGACCCTGCCATCGGGTTCGCCGGTCTACGACTGCCCGGCTGGCAGCACCGGTGCCGTGGCTCACAACCTAAACCTGCAAGGAGAGTACTGCCCGCCGATCAACCTGCGGCTCTAGCCGCTTCGAGTAGGCTCGATGTCCCTCGGAGAACACTCCGAGACAACAGATTAGTATTGATAGCTCTTCTTTTAATACTATTGACAATAGTATAGTTCTTATGTATAATATAGCGATCATCTGGGTTTAGCCCAGTGACGCTCCCCTGTTCGAACCCGATCCCGTCCCGAAAGGACACGCCATGCGCCGCTTCATCGCCGCAGCCACCCTCGTCGTCGCCGTCTTCGGCGGCTTCCTCTACCTCGTCCCCACCCCCTCGGCCTTCGCTGGCGGCGCCGGGCCGGTCACCGTCAAGCTGGAGGCGCACGTGTTGCACGACCAGCTGACCTGCCCGACCGTCCCGACCGAGTGCTCTGCACCGACCAGCGGCGACTTCGCCACCTTGGTGGCGATCAACCACGTCGGCCAGTTCGGCCAGATCGACAGCGTCAAGATCACCCTGATCTTCAGCACCGACGCCGTCGACCCCGGCGAGCAGCTGGCGCTCGGCCACGGTGAAGGCTTCGAGAACGTGACGACCGCGCCGATCATCAGGCGCATCATCACCCTCACCGCCGCCGCCCAGCCGGACGATGTCCAACTGTTCGAGAACACCCTCACCACCGCCCTACCCGTCTGGATGGTGAACGGCTCGGCCCACCTGCGCCACGTCTGTGTCACCATCACGGGAACACCGGCCGGCCCAGTCGGCTAAGTATCAGGAGAGCGAACGGCTCGCGCGCTCTAGGCCCCCGCCTAGGACGGCGAGCCGTTTCGCATCTTATAGACTCTATTGCTTTATAATGACCTCATGCGCTTCGTCTACGGTATCCTCGCCATCGCCATCGGCACCATCCTCTTAAAGTATAACTTTCGGCTGGTCAACTACACCGGCCGCCAAGACTGGATCGAGAGCAAACTCGGCTCCGGCTCGACCTATCTCGCCTACAAACTGTTCGCCGTCATCATCGTCGTCGGCGGAATCTTGGCCATCACCGGCCTCGGCGCCGGTCTGTTGCGCTGGGCTCTCTCGCCCTTTCACCAGTTCTTCAACCTGTCATCCTAGAGCCAGCAGATTGACATTAGGAGTCGAGTTGTCATAATTAAGCATAAGTACTAACGAGACCCAACCTAATGGCCAAGTCCAAGCAGACCAAGATCTACCGAGCAGTGCCATTCAATCGCGTTCAAGTCCTATCGCTCGCCTTCGTCCTCGCCGCCATCGGTACGGTGATCATCTACAAGAGTGAGGCCGCCACCAACATCGCACCGGTCGTGGTCCTACCCTCCAGTAAAGTAACTGCTGGCGACGACGCTCCAGTTCTAGTTAAGATGCGCGGCGGTCATGATCAGATTCCGGGAACGACCGGTACGGTCACCCTAAACGGCGCTCAGCAGCTCGGAACCGTCTTCCCCTACTGCGGCGGCTTCTACTACCAATACAACGGCAACTACGACGGCCTCGACTTGAGCCAGTACCCCGATGGGACAAAGCTGGCCATAACGGCCAGCGCCTACAACTACACCTCGGCCACCGTCAACATCGTAAAAGACACTCGCAATAAGCTGAAACCAAAGCTCAAGGTCTCCACCCCCAAGTCGCCGTCCGATATCACCGCCAAGTACCTCACCAGCCCAAACCAGTCCGTCACTCCGGAATGTCAGACCATCATCTCCTATCACACCGGCCTCGTTGGCTTCCGCAACCCCGAGGGCGCTGGCATCACCGCCGCCGTCACCATGACGCCGCTAGGCACCGACTTCAACTACGACGGTCTGCACTTAACGCCAGACGCTGCCCGCCAACTGGTCGGCTATATCAACACCGCGCTGGCCGGCCAGACCACCGGCTACCTAGAGATCGACCACCACGACACCGGCGCCGTCACGCCTTGGGAGACCTTCACCGTCGCCGATGCACAGACCATCGCTAGCAACCTAACGACCGTCGCCGCCGGCCACTAAAGGTTCTCGGAAACCAAAAGAACGCTCCGATCGGAGCGTTCTTTTGGTTTGAACTCTGAGTAGTGCAGGTAACCGTGTTTCGCCGTAGCTCGCCTTGCGGCGAACCAAGGCGGATCGACCTAGAAGTACCGTACGGTCAGATTCCGGAAGCACACCAGCATAGCTGGTAGCTCGACCGGTCTGGCGTAGCCAAGGGACGAGCCCTTGGACCGTGTTGCCACGGCGTTTCTCCCTAGAAAGGAGGTGATCCATCCGCACCTTCCGGTACGGATACCTTGTTA
>CAYMAB010000093.1:0-2926 GCA_964388345.1 uncultured Candidatus Saccharimonadales bacterium | reverse complement strand
TTCCGGTCGCCCGCGTGGCGTGGTCGAGACCGTTGATGCTAAAGTCTGGGTCGGTCACGAGGAAGACCTCGGCGGTGGTGGCGGTGGTGCTATCGATCTGGCCGACCAAGACGCCGTCGGCCTCGACGGCCATGCCGCTCTTTAAGCCGTCGTTACGCCCCCGACCGATCGTTAGGAACTGGCGGAAGTTGTCCGGCTCGTAGGCGATGACCTCGGCCGGCACCAACTGCATCGAGCTGGTTGGGTTGAACTGCAGCTGTCGCTTCAAGGCGGCATTCTCTTGGCGCAGCTCACCATCTTGGGCCACCTCTTGGCGCAGGTCGGCCACCTGCTGCTCTAGCTGGGCGTTGGTGGCCGCCAGATGGCGCAACGACGTGATGGTGCCGACGGTCGAGCCGAGGCTGCCAGAGAGGTCGCGCAAGCCGTGGCCGATCGGCGTGGTGACGTAGCCGAAGGCCGAGCGCAGCCAACCAACGCGGCCGATGGCACCGAGCGCCACGATCAAGACGACCGCCACCACCACTCCACCGATCTGGCGAACCGCCCGGCTCTGCATCAGCGCGGAATCTTGCCGAACTGAGTCGGCACCAAGACTTCCTTCAACGTATCGAGGTCCTCGAGCACGAGACCGGTGCCGCGCGCCACGCTCGTCAGCGGGTCGTCGGCGATATGCACCGGCATGCGCGTCTCGCGCGCCACCAGCCGGTCGAGGCCGCGCAGGAGCGCCCCGCCACCGGCCAGCACCACGCCGCGATCCATGATGTCGGCCACCAACTCCGGCGGTGTCTCCTCGATCGTGATCTTGATGGCCTCGACGATCGCCCGCACGCTCTTCGACAGCGCCAGCCGAATCTGCTCATCCGTCACCATGATCTCTTTGGGTAGGCCAGTCACGAGGTCGCGGCCGCGCATCGGCACCTGGGCGACCTTGCCGGTCGGGAAGGCCGAGCCGATGGCGATCTTGATGTTCTCAGCCGTGCGCTCGCCAATCTGCAGATTAAACTCATCGCGGGCATACTGAATGATGTCCTCGCTAAGCTCATCGCCGGCGATCCTAAGCGACCGCGAGGCCACGATGCCGCCGAGCGAGACGATCGCCACCTCGGTGGTGCCGCCGCCGATGTCGACGATCATGCTGCCAGCCGCATCTTGGATCGGCAGCCGGCTGCCGATCGCCGCCGCCATCGGCTCCTCGATCAGGAAGGTCTGGCGGGCGCCGGCGTTGCTAGCGGCATCCTCGACCGCCCGCTTCTCCACCTCGGTCACGCCCGAGGGGATGCCGATGACGACGCGCGGCCGCGGAAAGATGGCGTAGCTCTCCTTGTGGACCTTGTTGATGAAGTATTTGAGCATCTGCTCGGTCACCTCGAAGTCGCTGACGACGCCATCGACCAACGGGCGCGTCGCCACGATGCTAGCCGGCGTCTTCCCGACCATCTTCTTGGCCTCGTCGCCGATCGCCAGCACTTGGTTCGTCTTGGTGTTGATCGCCACCACGCTCGGCTCGTTGATGACGATGCCCTTGCCACGCACGTATACCAAGGTATTGGCGGTACCCAGATCGATACCGATATCGTGCGAGAAGACTCCCAATAGTCGATTGATCACCCTGCTATTCCCAACTTACTTCTGTTAGTGTAGCAAGCTCATGGTGCCCCCACAAGGTCACGGCCCGGCTCGGCCCGATCAAAAAGAGTACTCAGGCCGCATACCAAAAGTCGTCACGAGACCACCCGATTCTACCCGAGAAAATGCGTTATATATAAACGATGTGTTCGACGCTGGAGCGAGAATTGATGCCAGAAACGGCGCTTAGGCCGAGGTAATGCTGTCGAGCTTGACGAGCTTCGATTCCGTCGCGTTGCGCTGCTTAACCTCAACCGAGCCCTCGGCCAGCGTCTTGGCGCTGAGCGTCCAGCGCTCTGGCAGGCCAATGAGGTCGGCGTCGGCGAACTTGACGCCGGCGCTGTCGTCGCGATCATCGTAGACGACTTCTTTACCGGCCTTGCTCAACTTGTCATAGAGTTCGTCAGCTGCTTTTAACACCTTCTCGTCACTACCCAGACGAATCAAGTGGATCTGGGCCGGAGCGGCTCCCTCCGGCCAGATTATGCCGCGTTCGTCGTTGTGCTTCTCGACGATCACGCCGACGAGGCGCGAGATGCCCATGCCGTAGCAGCCCATAATCGGATAGTGCTTCTGGCCGCGCTCATCGACGAAGCCGAGGTCGAAGTCTTGGCCGTACTTCTGACCAAGATCGAAGACGTTACCGACCTCGCTGGCCTTGGCACTCTTTAGCTTATCCTTGCCGCAGCGCGGGCAGTCGTCGCCCTCTTTCACTTTGGCGATCTCAGCGTTGACGCAGAAGTCGCAGGCCTCGCAGTAGAAGATGTCATCCTCGCCGGCGTCGGTTAGGACCATGAACTCATAAGAGATCTTCTCGGAGAAGCCGCCACCGGAGGCCTCCGTCACCTTCGCCACCAACCCAAGCCGATCGTAGATTCTCAGATAAGCCGCTTTGACGATGGCGTAGAAGCGGTCGAAGTCGGCTTGGTTGGCGTGAAAGCTGTACATGTCCTTCATGTAGAACTCACGGCCGCGCAGCAGACCAGACTTGGCTCTGAGCTCGTCGCGATACTTCCAGTGAATCTGGTAGACCGCCAGCGGCAGCTGCTTATACGAGTTGACCCGGCCGAGTACCAGCGGCGTAGCGATCTCCTCCTCGCTCTGGCCGAGGGCGTACTCGCGGTCGGTGCGACTCTTGATCTTGAAGAGCACGTCGATCTTCTCCCAGCCACCGGTCGTTACCCAGTTTACCTTGGGATGCAGTATCGGCATCAAGATCTCTTGACCACCGACGGCGTCCATCTCCTCGCGCACCACCGCCTCGATCTTCCGCAGCGTCGCTAGCCCGAGCGGCAGATAG
>CAYMAB010000092.1:0-2947 GCA_964388345.1 uncultured Candidatus Saccharimonadales bacterium | reverse complement strand
ACGATCTCCTCCGGGTTGGCACGGACCACGAACTGCGCTCCCCCGAGCAAGGGATAGATCTCGACGCCGTCGAAGGATCGATGGATCGTGATGATGTCATCTCGTCTCGACACCAAGAAGTTCGGCCGCTCGGTACCGGGGTTGAAGCGAACCTTGGCGACACCGGCATGGCGTGGTGGCCGCTCGAGCATCTGGGTGACGGTCATGTGGCTCCAATCGGGTTGTGAGGTGCACGCTGACTCCGCTTTATTATGGCATAGATAGATCGTTCTGTAATGATCGAGGACCAAGTTAAGCCAACCCAGTCTTCATCGGCATAATCGTATACACTTATATAAGTATATGCTAATATACAAATAAGCTATGACAGACCTATGTAAAGAGATTAATGAGTTCGGCAAGGGCATCGGTAACGAGAGTCGCTACCGCATCCTCGAGGCGTTATTGAAGGGGCGCAAGACCGTTGGTGAGCTGGTCAAGCTCGTTGGGCTGTCGCAGCCGGCCACCTCGCAGCACCTCAAGACGCTCAAAGGCAGCGGCCTAGTGGTTGACGAACGGCGTGGGCAGGAGGTCTTCTATTCGGTCAACACCGAGTACCTGCTGGGATTGCTGAAGGGTCTATCGGATCAAGTGAAGGTAAAGACTAGAGAGGAGGGGTAATCATGGCAGAGCCAACTACCAAGATCGCTGTCATCATCGGCAGCACACGGGAGGGCCGATTCAGCGAGAAGCCGGCCCACTACATTGCCGGCGAACTGAAGAAACGAGGAGGCGTGGGGGTCGAGCTGATCGACCTGCGCGATTGGCCGCTACCGTTCTTCGACCAAGCGCTCTCGCCGCTCGCCGCGAAGGGCAACTACGACAACCAGTTGGCCAAGGATTGGGCCGCCAAGATCGGCCAGTTCGATGGCTACATCATCGTCACGCCCGAATACAATCACGGCTACGCGGCCGTGCTGAAGAACGCACTCGATTGGCTCTTCGCCGAGTGGAACCACAAGCCGGTCGGGTTCGTTGGCTACGGCAATGCCGGTGGCGCCAGAGCCATCGAGCAGCTGCGCCAAGTCGTGATCGAGCTCCAGATGGTGCCGATCCGCAGCGCCATTCATATCCCGACCGAGATCTATATGGCCGTGATGGGTCGGTCGCTGCCGGTCGAGCCGGAGTTGTTCAAGCCTCTGCGGGAGGGCCGCCGCGGTGACATCGTTGAGACGTTCTTTAACGAACTGACCGGTCTCGCCGTGGCACTGAAGCCGCTACGCGCATAGCCCTAGCGCCGCAGCCGCATCCCGAAGTCGACTAGGATCACGAGCAAGACGATGGCGCCGGCCACGCGTCGGAGCCGGCTCTGGCCCCAGCCGATCTCGAGGATGGCCCAGATGGCCAGCGCCAGCGAGCCGATCACGCTAACGTTGGTCTTTGCGCCGCCGTGCAGGAAGTGGCCAGTGATCGCGCTGGCGATCCATAGCCACAAGGGCAGGTTGGGCCACTGCCAGATCACGATCCGGCCATTCGGGTCCCGCAGCAGTCCGTTCAGTGGCTTCATACCAACGATTGTCTCACAGCAGCGGCGACCGTGCCGAGTCTTTGCTAAGATAGAGCCATGGAACTGAGCTTTCGCCCATTGGAGAAGTCCGACTTCCAGCAGTTTGCCACTTGGCTGGCCAATCCACGTGTTAATCGCTGGTGGCCGGAGCCGGCCACGGTTGAGCATGTCGCGAAAGAGTACGGCGCCTGTACTGATGGCAACTTCGAGACGCGCGTCTACGTCGTCCAAGACGGCGCGCGGCCGATCGGTATCGCCCAAGTCTTCCAGATGGACGACTTCCCCGATCACGCCAAGCACTTCCCCTTGCGTGGCGCCATCAGCATCGACTACTTCATCGGCGAGGACGACCACATCGGCAAGGGTTACGGTACCAAATTGATCACCGGCTTCACCGAGCAAGTTGTGCGGCCGCTCTATCCCAACGCCAGCGGCGTGACGACCAGCGCCGAGCTCACCAACACCGCCTCGCTTGGCACACTGGCCAGCGTCGGCTTCACGGCCGGTGGTAGCTTTACGGGCGAGCATGGGCCGGAGCGGATCATGACGCTGAAGTTCTAGCCGCCGCCGGCTGGTATGATAGTGACATGGCACTGAGCGCACAGCAGCGATCGATCTGGGAGGCGGCCCAAGAAGCCGAGAAGGGGCATTGGGCATGGCTCTGGCAGGCCGCCGACTCGCCCAGCCGCTTGGCCCTGACCGATAACGAGACGGTCAAGGCCGAGTTCATCTTCCAAGAGTTGACCGATCACTTTGGCATCAAACCGAAGACGGACTGGGCCAAGCTACGAGTTCTGGACGTGGGCTGCGGGCCGATCAGCCTCGTGGCGCGCCAGCGACTCGGCCGGACGCGGGCCGGCGTCGACCCCTTGCGCTACCCGACGTGGGTCTACGATCACTACGCTGAGCAGGACTTCAAAGTCTACGAAGTGCCGTTCGAGGAGCTGGAGGGCCAGCGCCGCTTCGATGTCATCGTCTTTTATAATGCTTTGCAGCACTTCGCCGACCTGGCGGCCTCGGCCGAGCAGTGCCGTAAACTGTTGGCCGAATCTGGTACCGTCTATCTCTCGGAGTACCTGCGCGTACCGACCAACGAGGCTCACATCCAGTTCTTAGAGGCCGATCAGCTCGATGCCGTCTTCCGGGCCGCCGGCTTCACCGTCGATTCCGTTACCAAGCCGGTCCGTCTGCCCGGCTACGTCGAACGGCCTGACGGCTCTCTGATCGATCTCTTCTTGGCCAGACTGTGTATACTCTAACGTAATGAACTTCGCGGTGAGACTTATCTGGGTGGTCGGTGCGGTCCTCATCGGCCTCGCGCTGATCTTGGCCGTCGAGGTCTGGCTGGCGCGCCAAGGCCCAGCGCCGTCGTTTCATAACCCCAGCCGTGCCGGCCGGCTC
>CAYMAB010000091.1:0-3018 GCA_964388345.1 uncultured Candidatus Saccharimonadales bacterium | reverse complement strand
CGGCCAGACCGGCACCGGTAAGTCGTTCCTGTTGCAATTACTGGCCCTCTCAGACCTCTACCAGAACCAGGGTATCGCCATCGTCGATCCGCACGGCGACCTAGTCATCGACATCATGAAGTACATCCCCAAAGAGCGCATCAACGACGTCGTCTACTTCAACCCGACCGACCGCGACTTTCCGATCGCCTTCAACCCGATGGAGGTGACCGACCCAGCCATGAAGCACGACATCGCCTCCGAGCTGGTCGGCGTTATGAAGCGGATGTTCGAGTCTTGGGGCCCGCGCCTCGAGCACATCCTGCGCTTCACCATTCTAGCCCTGCTCGATTACCCCGACGCCACCATGCTCGGCATCACTCGCATGTTAACGGAGAAGGAGTTCCGCAAGAAGGTGGTGAAGGAGATCCAAGACCCGGTCGTGAAGGGCTTCTGGGTCAACGAGTTCGCCGGCTGGAACGATAAGTTCGCCAATGAAGCCGTCGCCCCAGTCCTAAACAAGGTCGGCGCCTTCATCGCCAACCCGTTGATCCGTAACGTCATCGGCCAACCCAAGAGCACCATCAACTTCCGCAAGATCATGGACGATGGCAAGATCCTGCTGGTGAACCTGTCGCACGGTCAGATCGGCGAGATCAACGCCGGCATCCTCGGCTCGCTGGTCGTCACCTCGATCCAGTTGGCTGCTATGAGCCGGGCCAACGTCGCAAGAGAGGACCGTCGGCCGTTCTACCTCTACGTCGACGAGTTCCAGAACTTCTCGACCGACTCCTTCGCCGTCATCCTGTCCGAGGCCCGCAAGTACAGCCTCAACCTGACCGTCGCCAACCAGTTCATCGCCCAGATGCCCGAGACCGTCCGTGAGGCCGTCTTCGGCAACGTCGGCTCGATGATCAGCTTCCGCTGTGGCGCCGGCGACTCAACCTTCCTCGCCAAGTACTTCGAGCCGTCCTTCGAGGCGGCCGACCTCGTCAAGCTCAACAACCAACACGTCTTCATCAATATGTCGATCGACGGAGAGAAAGTCCTGCCATTCTCGGCCACCACCCTAAAGATGCCGGCCCCGGGTGAGGACCACAGCGCCCGCATCATCGAGACCTCGAGAGCTCGCTACGCCACCGACCGACACGACATCGAGGACCGTATCCAACGCTCAACCCTAGGAGGTGAGGAGACGCCCAAGGAGGCGGCGACCGAGAGCGAACGAAAACCGAACGAGTTCATCGCCAGCTTGCAGAACCCGAACAGCGGCCAAGCCGCTAGAAGTCAGAGCGAGACAAAGCCAGCGGAGCAGGCCAACCGTCAGCCGGAGAAGGTGACGGCGGGGAGAAGCGAGCTAGCGGCCGGTCAAGAAATCAAACTGCGCTAGCAGCCCGTGGGTGAGTGCGAAGCGATGGGGCTTTGATTGATTGTGTCGTACAATGTATATTTTACGACCTAGTATTTAGGTCCCGTGAGTAGTAAGTCAGTGCCCCTTAAAGCATAAACACCATGCCGATCGACCGCTGATCGGCTCATTTACGCCTTCTCACTCCGTCACCATTACCCATAATCAACCGGTACTGGGTTTGCACATTGGCATACTGGTGGCTGGCTGGATCGATATCGGTTAAAAGCGACTTTTGGTGATAGCCCGGCTAAAGAGCGCAAAACGACGACGAGCCAAGTGTCATCGCTCTGCCGCTGGGCCACGGTTCATTACATATCGGCGTCGGCCGGCCCAACCACCCACTCTCTAGATACGAACAAAAACCGAACTTAGTTGTCACCACCTACTTATAATAGGCTCGGTTCTCGATGCGTAGGTCGATGTACTGCGACGGTTTCTGGTTCTGAAGTTTCAGTTGAGCCAGCACGCGCACCAAGTCCCCCACTTCTCCACTGGCGCTGCGGGTGGTATCGAACTTCACGAGGTAGCCACCGCTGGTAACGATATCGACCTCGGTAGTGGTCTCCGGCAGCTGCAACCCGGTAATGGAGAGCCCGGTCTGCTTCGGAACGAGGCCGATCAGATCGAGACAGAAGCCGACGAAACTCGGCGGCACCACCCTCGCCCCCAGCTTGACCGGCAGATTGGTGGTGTCCTCCACCGCCACTAGCTTGAGCTTCCGATCAGCCAGCGGCAGAATGATGAACCCTTGGTCGTCGAGCAAGTAGCTCTGGCCGCCGGTCTGCCAGATTAAGTTCGGTTGGCGTTCGGTCACACTCACCTTCAACCCTGTTGGCCAGCGCCGATCGATCGCCACATCGCCCAGTTGGGTCTGGCTGGTTAAGAGCTCTCGCCGCAGCGCCCGCGTATCGATGATGGTGAGATTGCGCCACCACCAGTGCGAGCGTAGCTCGGACTGGGTCGCCCGCGTCACCAGATCCGGTGAGTAGTACCAGCTGCCGGCCACGGTGACGGAGCTAACACGAAAGAACTGCCACCACCAACCGAGCGCCACCACCAAGATGATCATGGCCACGACGCCACGCACGTTTATGGTGATCCGCGGCCCGCGCTGGCGGCGCGGCGGTGGCGTTGGCCGGGCGAAGCTGGGCCGGCCGGTACCGCGAACTTGGCGCGAATCGCGCCGGCTCACGCTGGCCTCGCGATCTCGGCGATGGCCTGAGCCAAGCGCACGTCGGATCCGGCCACGGCGAAGTGCTCGATGTTCTTGATCAGTCCTTCACGCTCCTCGCTTGAGCCGAGCACCTGCTCGATCTCGCGAGCTAGTAGCGTCGGGTTGAGGCGATTCTCGCCGATCACTCGAACGGCACCGGCTCTCGCGAGGAGCTGGGCGTTGGCGACTTGGTGGCCGGCCATGCGATCGTTCGGAATCAAGATGGCCGGCTTACCGAGCGCCGCCAACTCGGCGATGGTGGTGGCGCCGGCCCGACCCACCACCACATCGGCCGCCGCTAGTGCTAGGCCCATGTCGTCCGATAAGAACGCCCGGATGACGTAGCGCTCGGGGTGGGCCAACTTCAAACGGCCGACTTGGAAGCGAGCCGCCTCGATCCCCTGCTCCCCCGCCA
>CAYMAB010000090.1:0-3031 GCA_964388345.1 uncultured Candidatus Saccharimonadales bacterium | reverse complement strand
TAGGCTTGTGCTTGGCCAGCACCGCCGTGATGGCGGCCGTTAGAGTCGTTTTGCCGTGGTCGACGTGACCCATGGTGCCGACGTTGATGTGCGGCTTGTCGCGCTTGAATTCAGCCATTGGTACTCCTGTGGGGCTTGATTGCAGAGAGGCGACCCTGATGTGGACCGCCGCGGCGGACAGATCATCTCTCTGGGATAAAGCCGGTTAATGTTTGCGGGGCAATAAAAAATACCGCCCATGAGGACTTCCACATTATAAGGAATAGCGGCGTGGTTGTAAAGGGGTTTTAGCTAGAATCGCTGAGGGGCGGCCATGATGGCCGCCCCTAGAAGAACGGGTCGAAGGGCTGGTAGTAGTCGTCCGGTGGGTCCGGCTCCTCGGCCTCGTGCAGGCAGTCGGCGCACCGCTCGGTGGCTCTCAGCTCCGGGTGCCACTCACCACAGTCGTAGCAGTGACCATCGACAGCATCCTTCACATCGTTGATCGTCAGGTGAACCTCGATGAGCTCGAACTCCCGGATCAGTGGTGTGCCGGCCTCATCGTGATCATCGCGATCGAGAATGACCCTGACCATGCCGAGACCGTGGGAGACGTAGGTGCCGGGCCCCCAACCGACGACCCAGACACGCCTAGCCACTGGGCCCCACCTGCTTGAAGCAGTTCGGGCAGAGCTCGCCGGCCTTCAACATGGCCCACCACTCGAGGCAGCGCCAGCAGTTGTTGGGGATGGCGTTGGCGGGGTCGCTCAGCAGTACGGCGACGTCGCTGCAGCCAAAGGACCCAATGGCTCCCCCATCGACCCGCACGATGATCTTGAGATTCTCTTGCCTCAGGTAGTCACCGGTCCTGTAGCCGCTATCGGTTAAGACTCGTACGCGAGCGGGCATCCCGCTCCTTTCGCTTGGCGGCTTCGACGTCGTCGATGCGCTTGGACACTTGGGCGTACCTTACGAAGAAGATCACGGTCATAGCGGCGAAGACGAGACCGAGCCAGAACTCTCGAATCTTCCCCGAGTAGGCGATGCCCCAGAGCGAAGACGTAAAACAGAGACCATGCCACAAGGCCGCTAGCTGCAAACGCAGCTGTAGCATCTCGCCTCCTTCCTAGGGTCTCGTTCCAAGGCGACTTGCCCCGAAACAGGAGCATTATAACGGAAGGACGAGCGATTGGCTATGGGCGTTAGGCCGATTTGGCGGCGGCGTGCTTGCCGATGATCTCTTCGGCGACGTTGCGTGGCACTTCGTCGTAGTGGCTGAACTCCATGGTGTTGGAGGCCCGGCCCTGCGTCATCGAGCGCAGCGTGGTGGTGTAGCCGAACATCTCGGCCAGCGGCACCAGCGCGTCCACCACCTTGCCGCCACCACGGTCGTCCATCTTCTCGATGCGGCCGCGCTTGGAGTTGAGGTCGCCGATGACGTCGCCCATGAACTCCTCCGGCATGACGACCTCGACCTTCATGATCGGCTCAAGAATAACGGGGTCGGCCTTGCGAGCGGTTTGGTTGAAGCCCATCGAGCCGGCGATCTTGAAGGCGATCTCGCTGGAGTCGACCTCGTGGAAGGAGCCGTCGTAGAGCTTGACCTTCATATCGACGACTGGGTAGCCGGCCTGGATGCCGCTGAGCATCGACTCGCGCACGCCCTGCTCGACGGCCGGGATGTACTCGCGCGGAATCGAGCCGCCGACTATGGCGTTCTCGAACTCAAAGCCGCTCCCGGGCTCGAGCGGGCTAAGCTCCAGCCAGACGTCGCCGTACTGGCCGCGGCCGCCGGACTGCTTGACGTACTTGCCCTCGCCTTGGGCCGTCTTCTTGATGGTCTCGCGGTAGGCCACCTGCGGCTTGCCGATGTTGGCCTCGACCTTGAACTCGCGCTTCATGCGATCGACGATGATATCGAGGTGAAGCTCGCCCATGCCGGAGATGAGTGTCTGGTTAGTCTCCTCGTCGCTACGAACTCTAAAGGTTGGGTCTTCCTCGGCCAAGCGCTGCAACGCGATGCCCATCTTCTCTTGGTCGCTCTTGGTCTTGGGCTCGATGGCGATCGAGATGACCGGCTCTGGGAAGGTGATCGATTCAAGTACGATTGGGTGAGCTGGGTCGCAGAGGGTGTTGCCGGTGGTGGTGGCGCGCAGGCCGACGGCTGCGGCGATCTCGCCGGCGAAGACCTCACCGACCTCTTCGCGACTGTTGGCGTGCATGCGCAAGATTCGGCCGATGCGCTCCTTCTCGCCGGTGCTGGAGTTTAAGACATAGGAACCGCTCTTGAGCGTGCCGGAGTAGACGCGAAAGAAGGCCAGCTTGCCGACGAACGGGTCGGTGGCGATCTTGAAGGCCAGTGCCGCGAAGGGCTCGGCGTCGCTGGTAGCCCGAGTGATCTCTTCGCCGGTCTTGGGATCGAGGCCGGTGATACCAGTGACTTCGAGTGGGCTCGGCAGGTAGGCGTTGACGGCGTCGAGCAGCTGCTGGACGCCCTTGTTCTTCAGGGCCGAGCCGCACAGCACCGGGTAGAGCTCGTCGCGGATGACGGCCCGGCGCAGCGCCGCCGTTAGCTCGGCCTCGGCGATCGCCTCACCGCTGAGGAACTTCTCCGTCAGCGCTTCGTCGGTCTCGGCGATGCGCTCGATCATGGTGGCGCGGAAGCTGGCGACGCGGTCGGCCAAGTCGGCCGGCACCTCGGTCTCCTCGAAGATCTTGCCGGCCTCGTCGCGGTAGACGACGGCCTTCTGGGTGATGAGGTCGACGAGGCCGGTGAACTTGTCCTCGGCGCCGATCGGCAGCTGCACCGCCACGGCCTTCTTGCTGAGGCGCTCGTGGATGCTATCTAAGTCCTTATAAAAGTCGGCGCCGGTGCGGTCCATCTTGTTGACGAAACAGATGCGCGGCACGCTGTACTTGTCGGCTTGGCGCCAGACCGTCTCGCTCTGCGGCTCGACGCCGGCGACGCCATCGAAAACCGTCACGCCGCCATCGAGCACGCGCAAGGACCGCTCGACCTCGACGGTGAAGTCGACGTGGCCGGGCGTGTCGA
>CAYMAB010000089.1:0-3075 GCA_964388345.1 uncultured Candidatus Saccharimonadales bacterium | reverse complement strand
TTTGCCCGATTCGACTTTATAATCTTCTCTTTCGCTTGGGCCAACTCACTCTCGGTCAGATTACCATGATAGACTCGCCTGAACTCATCAATGATGAAGTTTATCACTCTCTGCAACTTCTCCTTGCCAGCACTCGTTTCGACTAGCCACGTGCCACCGCCGATGCCGTAGTGGGTGTAAGCATAAATGCTATAGATGAGACCTTGTTCTTGTCTGAGTATGCGCATCAGTGTTGACGACCAGCCTCCACCTAGGATGGTGCGGATCACTCGCAACGCAGCGATGTCGGGGTGTCCGATCGGGCAGGTGCGGAACCCAAAGGTCATCTCAATCTGCTGGTTCTCTTGCTGTCGAATCAGGATTGGGATATCACGGACCGTCGCCACCTCACCGTCGCGGAAGCCTCCGGTGCTCTTTCGCAAACCGCCTAAACGATCTTCGGCCAGCCTCGCCACCGTCGCTTGGGTTACGCCACCACTGACCATCAAGAGCCCGCGATCGCAGGTGAGTGTCTGTTCCAAGAAGCCCGATAGATCATTGCGGTCGATCGAACGAATGTGGGCCGGTATGCCGATACTTGACCGCCCGAGTTCGGTCTTTTGAAAGTAGAGCTGATCACCCAGATCCCAGATGCCCTTCCCGGGGCTGGACTGCCACTCACCGATCTCGCCCAGCACCGCTTCACGCTCACTCCTGATCGCTTGGGGCGTCAACAGCGACGACATCACCATCTCGCTGAGCATGGTGATCACTCGATCTATGTCCGTCCCTTCGCCAGCACTAACATCTACGACGATCGTCTCCCGGTCTGTATAAGCATTGAACCAACCGCCGGCTTGATCGATATATCTACCGAGGTCGAAAGAAGTTGGAAAGCGTTTGGTCCCGGCCAGCAACATATGCTCTAAATAATGGGCCAAGCCCTCTTTGCCGACAGGGTTATATCTGCTACCAGACATAAAGGCCATTCGCGCCGCAATCGGTGTCCCCGGTCGTTCAAATAGCGCACAACGCAAGCCACTTTTGAGCTGGAAAGTGTGCTGGGTTACACCAAATGACTTCTTTAGATCCATAGGCTCCTCAATGTGGTTATTATAATGCATCTCGAGCAAGCTCTAAGCCGTTTTGATGTCGCGCCGACTGAAGGTTACGAAGCCGATCAGTGCTAAGGCGGCTGCGAGAGCGATCATGATGGCATCGCTGGTCCAGTTTGGGCTTGCGATCGGGGCGAGAACGACGTGGTGAAGGATTGAGGTGTCGAGCAGCCAGTGGTTGAGATTGAGGCCGGATGAGACCATCTCGATTAGAAACGACCACGCGATCAAGCTGTAGGCGATGGTGCTGGTGAGTCGGGGCGTCAGGCCAAAGGCGAGGACGCCAAGGCCGAGCACCACGAAGGCCGGTGCCATGGCGTTGAGCCCGGCCAGCCAGAGTTGGTGCCATGCCACCCCGACGTGCTGGCTGGCCTGCCCAGCCCAGACCCCGAGGCTGCCGATGAGCCCGGCCACCACGATGACCACGATGATCAATGAGAGGCGGCCGATCAGCCAGCTACGCCGACCGACCGGGCGGACTAACAAGTTTTCCAAGTAGCCCTCGGCCTCGTCCTCGCGTACTCGCCCAATGGCGCTGGCGGCGTAGGCCATCGCGCTGATCATGAGGAAGAAGAAGACGATGCCGAGGAAGGTGGTGGCGCCGACCACTCGGGTGGCATGAGACAGGCGATCGATGACATGCTGAGCCGATAGCGAGGAGCTGAAGGCTGTGCTAGCCGATTTGGTGAGGAGACCGAAGAAGGCCGCTACGAAGGCGATGGTAGCGAGCCAGCCGAGACTGGCTGGCCCGGTCAGGCGAACGGCCGCGGCGGCGGGGGAGCCGAGCAGGGCGGTGCGGGGGCGGGCCGTATCGCGGTCGGCGAAGGTGCTGGCACCGAGGTCACGGTGGCCTGCTAACCAGATAGTCAGTCCGCCGGCAACGATAACTAAGAGGGTGATCGGGATCAACCAGAGCGGGCGACTGTTGGTCAGCGGCTGCAACCGCTCAATCCAACCGAGCGGAGAGAGGTCGAGCAGCCAGCGCGCTGAGGTGGTATCGGCCATCGCCCGCACTAGGAAGGATGCGCCAAAGAGACCGGCCGAGAGCCCGGCGGCACGACTGCGAGTCGGCATCAGTTGGCTGGCCAGCCCGCCGATGGCCATGAACTCGGCCGCCCCTGCGGTGGTAGCCAGCGCGAAGAAGACGGCGGCGCTGGCGTGGAAGCCGACGCCATGGATCCGGCCGACGGCCACGAAGGTGATCGCCATGACGGCAAAGAGGACACCGAGGCCGCTGGCCAGACCGCTCAGCACGCTGGCGGTGGCTCGCCGCGACGTCGTCTGGCCGGCCAGCATCAACTCCCAGCGGCCGGCCGTCTCCTCGCCGCGCAGAGTTCTGGTGGCGAGCAGAAACGACCAGATGGCGGCCACGATTGTCACGACCATCAGCGTGTTCCACGCCGTGAAGCCGGCCACACTACTAATCTGGCGGGCTGGGCCGAGGAAGGCACTGAAACCGACGTTACTGCCAAACGAAGCCGCCAGCTTAACCCGATCGACCACGTTTGGGTAGGCCAAGGCGTAGCCGGCCGACTTGGAGGCGACGTAGGCGCCAAAGATCAAGGCCCAGAAGGCGGCGCTACGAATGGTCCGCCGGGCTACGAACCGGCCGGCGACCGTACCGGGCGACCAATAGCGCCTACTCATCGTCGCCGTAGAGCGCAAGGAAGAGCTCCTCTAGCGATGGCTCACGACTGAGGAGGGTCTTGGGATGATGGGCCGTTAGCACTTTTAGCAGTGGATCGATCGGGCCTTGGACTTGGCAGCTCAATTGGTGACCGTTGACGTGCACGTCGCTGACGCCCTTGATCGTATCGATCTTCGGCGGCGCCGTCGCAAAGGTCGCCTCGACTTTGAGGGCCGAGAGGTGACGCATCTCGGCCAGCGTCCCGAGCTCGACCAGCTTGCCGGCTCGCAGAATGGCCACTCGGTCGCAGAGCGCCTCGACCTCGCCCAAGACGTGCGAGGAGAGAAACACGGT
>CAYMAB010000088.1:0-3142 GCA_964388345.1 uncultured Candidatus Saccharimonadales bacterium | reverse complement strand
GGACACTGGACCCGGCTTCGGCCGGGCCCCTACCCATTTTATAAATCATTGACAAATCTCTCTATCAATGCTATTATTAGCTAATCTTTCGCAAAGATTGATCTGGTGCGGCCGAGACCGCACACGCACTTCTACACCATCGACGATGCCAGCCACCCGTTCCTCCGACTAAGGAGATACGCCATGCGAATCCTCAAGATGCAGGTCTTCAAGCCCCGATCGGTCCGTACTCGGGCCACCGACGTCCTCGTGGCCGAACTGGCCGTGATGGCCTCCCTTGCGATGGTCGGTGCCGACGAAAAGCCTGCGACCATGGAGCCGCAAGAGCTGCTGTGGGTAGCCATCGTGGCTGCCGGTTCCAGTCAAGGCGGGCCCGAAGGGGCGGTTTTGGCCGGCTTGACGGCCTTGGCCTACGAGCGCTACACGCCCGGCAGCCTGTCCGTTTTGGACACACTGATCCTCGGCTCTTCCGTCTGGTTCCTTAGTCGAGCGGTCAACTTCATCCTGCGCAAGGCCATCGGCTAGATCGGCCACCCCAGAGCCCCCGCGAACGAGCTTCGAGCCCGCCCCGCGTGGGCTCGTTGCTTTTAGTTGACAAAACTAAGTATCAGTGCTATTATAAACGTCTAATTCCTGAACGATTGTTTGGGTGGCCCGTATGGGCATCACGCACCTCTCAAGGAGGCACACCAGTGCCGTTCGCCGACTATAAGCCCGGATATGGAGAGGATGACCTCTCCGATGTTGAGGTGACTGCGATCGATGTGATCGTGGCTCGTTACACGTCTTGCGAGGCGCTTCCCGACATCGATCCGTTCGAGGGCGTCCTGCCGACCGTCTACTGGAAGGGCATGAACCGTCGTTCCAGTGCCGAGATCCGACTCTCGCTCTGGTCGCACCCCGACCGCGTCAAGAACGGCCAAGACCGGGTAAACGCCATGGCCGACGAGGTCAAGGCGGTGCTCGGCTACCCCGTCCAGGTCTGGATGGTTATGGAAGACAACATCTTCCACGGTGAGAGCGAGCGCAAGAAGGAGCACTAACTCTCCCTTCACCGGGAGGCACACCCCGCATCCGCGGAGCAGACACCCTGTCTACCCCACGGCGGGGTGTCTTGCTGTTTAAACGAAGAACCCGCCCACCCTCAGGCGGTTGGGTTCTCGCTTGAGAGTGAACGGGTGTGGGCGCCTCACGGTACCCACGTGGGGGTGAAGCAGAGCACCGGGGTGCCGTTGATTCGATCACGGCGGACTCGCCAACCGAGGCGCTGGCCGCCGGACTGGTGGCACATCGAGGAGTTCAGTCGTCGTCGCTCAGGATCGATGAGGGCGCTGAGCCAAGCGTCGACGCGGTGCCCGATCCGTTCGTGTTGCTGCGGGCCATCCGCCTGCCACCAGTTGTAGCGCCGCCGGGTGGCGAGGACGAGCGCCCGGTCATCGGTGACGATGATGCCTTTGGTGTCGTGCTCGGCGGTGAAGAGCCGGGCGTCGTCCGGGAAGAACTTCTCGAGCTGATGGATGATCGTGAGGCCGCCGTGGCCGGTGTCGTAGATCGGCTGATGGTGCGGTCTAACCTGTGTGGTGGGCATGGCCCAACCTCCGGTTCGGGGTCGACGGTGCCGACCGATGGCTAAATGATGGCATAATCTTTTGATAAAGTCAATTTCGCTGACCGAGAGCATAAGCACGATACCCGAACACGGCCGAACAAAACCCTTGACATCATACCGCTTATGGTGTAGAGTTGTCATTATCCGATTGAGACCTCATTTGCAGGTCTCTTTTTTTAGTCGGAGTTGTTTAACCGAAAGGAGTCGCAGCGAGGGTAAGTTCACTTACTATCCATATGCGTAACCTATTTCAACTGTTCGTAGCACCGTTGCTACTGGCAGCTCAGGTGGCCAGCACGTCGCCCGTTCCCGCCACCGCCAGCTCAGTGCCCCCGACTGTGACTGTGGGCCAAAACCAAGACCTGCAACTTGATATCAACAGTCCAGACCCCGTCGTGGTGAACCAACCGGCTCAGCCGGACTTTGCGAGCGACGTCGTCACCCCGCTGCGTAGCGAGCAAGCCGCCGCTGCTGCGGCTGCTGCTGCGGCCGCTCAGGCCGCCCAGCTAGCGGCTGCCAAGCGTCATGTGATCCATCGGGCCACCAACCCGGTTGTGACCGTGGCCGGTAGTGACATCTGGGCCGCGCTCAGGATGTGTGAGAGTGGCGGCAACTACGTGCGCAACTCTGGCAACGGCTACTACGGCGCCTACCAGTACAACCTTGGCACGTGGGCCGACTTCATGGGCTATGTCCGCCCGGACCTAGCTCCCCCGGCCGTCCAAGACCTGAAGGCCCGCGAAACCGAGGCCGCTCGCGGCTGGCGCCCATGGCCGGCCTGCGCCCGCAAGCTCGGACTGTTGTAACTCAAACCGATCGAAGAGCCCCCTTAAACTAGGGGGCTCTTCGCGTTCACTGGCGGCCCTTATCGCAGCAGTTCTTCGACCTTGGCCGTCAACTGCGACGGAATGACCTCGGCCTTTAAGAAGAAGACGTCGGCCAACTTGGCCAGCTTGAGTCGGTCGTGATCACTGGTCGTCATGTTGGTTAGGATGATGATCTTGATTCGATCGCGGGCGCTGGTGGCGGCCAAACGGCTCAATATCTCTGCCCCCTTCATGCCCGGGATCATCAGGTCGAGTAGAAGTAGGTCATAGTGGCGGTGGCGCAGCCGCTCGTAGCCGGCGGTGCCGTCGGCTACCACCTCGACACGGTGGCCATGTAGCTCGAGCGCTTTGGTATACATGGCGGCGGTGGTGGCGTCGTCTTCGATGAAGAGGATCTGTCGGGGCTCTTTCATTGGTTCAGCGGCGGGCTCGATTGGCGGTTGGAGTCGCAGAACTGAGCGCTGTGGGCCTGGCCGCAGAGATTATACCCGAGCAGCTGGCCGAGCGTGCTCTTGAGGTTCGAGTTGAGGCCGGTCGGCCGTGATGGGGCGAGGCGGATATCGACTGGGATGGTGCCCGAGCCGAGGTTGCCGACGACCCGAAAGCTGCCGCGCGACAGGTCGATGACGCGGCCGGTCCACGCCGCCGGACCGTAGTCGTTGACGAGGCAGATGACGGTGCGGCCGTTCTGGCGGTTGGTCACTTG
>CAYMAB010000087.1:0-3170 GCA_964388345.1 uncultured Candidatus Saccharimonadales bacterium | reverse complement strand
GCTAGAGACGTCCAGCGGGTGGCTCGGGAGATGTTAGCACCAGAGAAGCTGCGGACCTTACCAAGCAACAGCAGCTGGGTGCCGAAGCGGTCGGCGACGTTGTTGTTGTTCTCAAACGCCATCTGGGTGCCGCCGCGAATCTTGCTCTTGGCCTTGGCCAGCTCGTCTGGCGCCACCGGCTCGACCCGAATACGCTCGAGCTCCTCCAGCACCGCCGCCACGGCCTCATCGGTCTTCTCGACGTTGGCGCCAGCATAGACCTCGAGCAGGCCGGTATCGACATAGTTGGCCATGCTGGCGTGCACCGAGTAGGCCAGCCCCTTGCGCTCACGCACATTGATAAAGAGCCGCGAGCTCATGCCGCTACCGAGAATGGCGGTGATGACCTTGGCGGCCGGGTCGTCCTTGTGCCAGTACGGATAGGCTCGGCAACCAACGACAAAGTGCGACTGAGCCGTCGGCTTGTTGTAGATCGTCACCAGCTCCTCGGAGAGGTTCGGCTTCACGACCGGAACCTTGGCGACGGCTCGATCCTTCAGCCCACCCATCAGCGCCTTGATGCGCGTCACCACCGCAGCGTGATCGACGGCGCCGGCCACCGAGACCACCATGTTACTCGGCCGGTAGAGACGCTCCTTATACTTCATGATGTCCTCGCGTGAGATCGTTCGAATGACCTCCTCTTTGCCACCCTCGTCTTGCTTCAAACTGTCGTCCGGCCAGAGCAGCGGCGGCAACAGCACGCCGACGAACTGCATCGGGTCATCGTGGCGACGCCAGTTGATCTCTTCTATGATGACGCCACGCTCACGGTCGATCTCTTCGGCCTCGAAGAGTGGGTTGGTGATCATGTCGGCCAAGATGTCGAGCGCCAAGCCGAGGTTGGGCTTCGGCACCTTGATGTAAAAGCTGGTCATGTCGCTGGCCGTATAGGCGTTGTTGGCGCCGCCGACGGCATCGATCTCCTCAGAGATCCGTTCGGCCGTCGGCCAACGCTCGGTACCTTTAAAGAGAATATGCTCGAGGAAGTGCGAGACGCCGCCGTTGAGGTCGAACTCTTCGTTGCGAGCCCCTGCCGCCACCATGATGGTGGCCGTGACGCTGCGCGCGCCCGGCATTTGGTTGGTGACGATCTTTAGCTTATTCGGGAGGGTGGTGATCTCGGTCTTCATACGTCTAGTGGCATACCATAGCAGATTCGCCCCCTATCCGGCAAGCCTTCCGCCCGCCCTACTGCCCCGTGGACTGCTCCAGCTGCTGGGCCGTGGTGTTGGCCGAATCGAGCTCGAGCGCTCGCTCAAGGGCGATGTGGGCCTCGGGCAGCCGGCCCAATCGCACCAGCGCACCGGCTTGGGTGGTGTAGGCCTGCGACAGCTCGACTGGCAACTGTGGGTTTGAGAGATGAGCGGCCAGCACACCGGGCGAATAGAGCTGGGTGACTCGGTTGGTTAAGTCCAGCGCGGCCGTCAGCTTCTGATCGCGCAGGTAGAGCGCCGCCAGTTCGGTGTAGTACTCAGGGTGATTGTAAGGATCGAGCACCAAGGCTTGGCGATAGAGCCCCTCAGCCGCGGCGACTTGACCCGAGGCCTGATCGACCCGAGCTAGGAGCACGTACGGCGCGGCGCTCTCGGGATCGAGCTTGACCGCCGCCGCGGCCCGCCGACCGGCCTCGGTCAGGTTCAGGGCAGCATCTTGACCCTGTGCCGCCAGCGCCAAGCGCTCGTTGCCTTCGAGCGTCAGCACCTCCGGATCGTAGGTCAGTTGCAAGTGGGCTTGGCCGTAGTCTCGGGCAGCCGTCTCGTGGGCGCCGGCGGCCGCATCGGCCTGCCCATCCGAGGCCAAGATCCGACTGCGGTAGTCGCTCATGATCGGCAGTGTCACGATGGCCACTAGGGCAACGATGGCGAGCAGGCCGAATCGAGCCGGCGCAGCCTTCGTGGCCTTGGGCCGATAGAGCAGGCCGGCCAGCACCGCCACCAACGCGAGGATGGCTGGGAAGGTCGCATCCAGATCGATGGCGAGGTGTGCTAGGAGCGCCACGAGACCGAGCGCTGGCGCCCAGAGTGCTGGATCGTGCCGGGCGCCCCGCCAGACGCCGGCCAACAGCTCCACCACCAGCCAGACAGCGAGGCCGCCGCCGACGATACCGAGCTCGGCGAAGCTCTGCAAGTAGACGTCGGCGGCCGAACCGCTGGCGGCAGCCACGCCGTACTGGTACTGCGGATGCAGCGTGGCAAAGCTACCGCCGCCAGCCCCGATGATCGGGTGATCGCTCCAAATCGCCAGAATACTACGCTGCTGGCTCAGCCGATCACCGAGCGTGGCCGAGTCGCTGGCCCGGGCCGCCGCCGTGGCCGCACCGGGCCAAGCGCTGGCCGTATCGGCCAGTTTGACTCGCCCGGCGTTCAGCCCAACGGCCACCGCCAGACTCGCCACCAAAACGAACACAATCCTTGTCCAGTGGTCGATTCGCTGTTTGGCGACACTCAACGAAACGAAGCTTAAGACAGCCAAAATAATCGTTGCACCGTGTGAATCGGTCAAGATCAAAGCGGCCAGATTGATCGTTGTGATGAGGCCATAAAACCATCCCCCTCCGCGCATATAACGCCATCCGGCCACCAATATGACGGGCAGCAGGAAGCCGGCCATCGGCCCGGCCGAAGTGAAGATCGAGGTCAAGCGATCGTAGCTGCCGGTCATATAGAGACCGTAGCCGTAGAGGCTGACGAAGCTGGCCATGGCTAGGAACCCACCGAGCCACGCCTCGACCAACTTCGGCTTGGATGAGAGCTGGTTGGCCACGTTAAAGAGCCCATAGAGTAGCGCCAAAGTGACGACCGCGATGACGGTTTGGTAGTGATTCGGCGACCAGAGCACCGAGGCGGCTGCCCACGCCACCAGTAGTGTGGCAACGAGCGCCAACCTCGGCTTGGCGGCAACCTTATAGCGTAGCCTCCAGACGAGGAAGAGGCCCACGACGGTGGCAGCATAGATAGTGGCGAGCCCAGCGGCCGCCTGTCCACCGGCCAGCCACGGCAGCACCGCCACCAATAGCGCGATGATGGTCGCCTGACCCTTATCGATCCCGATGTTTAGCCGTTCCCAAGCCATAGCCATCAGTCTACACCGAGAAGTCGATTTATTAAACCATAGCCGTTCCCAGATTC
>CAYMAB010000086.1:0-3178 GCA_964388345.1 uncultured Candidatus Saccharimonadales bacterium | reverse complement strand
ACTTCTATTGGATTAAGATCAAGCTACGCTATATCTTTAAAGATAAATTTCATAGGGTCGTTCACGGTCGCAAGATGGTGCTCGAGTATTGTGTGATCATGCTGGTCATTCTGGGAGCTTGGGGGGCAGCCCTCTTTCACTTCAATCACGACCTCCAGCTGTTGAGCTATCTTCATTCCAACAAATTGGATACCACTCAGCAGTTCTCCTACGACAATAGCTCATCGGCCGGTGCCATTGCGGCATCATCGAGCGACCAGTTCATCGAGCTAAGCGTCACTCCGTCGGACACGATCACGACACTATCACATAGAGCCATCGATACCATACTGGTGGCCGATCCGAGTATCTCGATCGCTCCAGCCGAGCGCCAGCAGGCCGACGATGCACTAGCATCTAGGTTGGCTCAGGATGGCCTAAACATTACGGCCGCACATGTCGAGATCGATCGTTCGGCGGTTGAGGCGGTGGTCGATGCCTACAAGACGGTTGGTGGGGCATGAAGCACAAGATTCGCAATCGCTTTGTGGTCATCGCGAGCGGTCTTTTGATCGTGGCGGCCAGCTTGGGCCTCGTTTACATGGCCAACCGCACGATTCAGAAACTGCCAGTGCGGCAGTACTTTCCGGCAAGCAGTGGTACGGTTAAGGCTGTTTGGGACTGGTCGAATCCGGCTAAGCGCTCGGCTGGATCGATCAATGACTTGGCGAGTCGGCTGTCCCAGCGCCAGATCAATGCGGTCTTCTTGGATATCGGCAGTATCGTTACGGCTACATCTCCATCGGGGAGCCAATCCTCTCCTGTGGTCACCGACTCAGAGAACGGCACCTTTGCTGCCTACATCAGCACGATGAAGGCGCACGGAATCAGCGTCTATGCTGCCGCTGGCGAGACCGATTGGAGCCAGCCCGCCAATCAAGCTATACCGCAGCACCTACTAGATTACGTGCACTCCTACAATTCCAGCCATGCCAGCGCCGACTTTGCCGGTCTAGAGTTCGATATCGAATCGTATAACCAGAGTGGCTTTGCCACCGCTTCGGCCGATGATCAGACCCGGGTCCTGATCGATTACTTAAACATGGTGAGTGACCTAACTCGCCAAGAGCAAGTCTACGATCGCAAATCAACGGCGCGTTTCGCGCTCGGCTTTACGATTCCATATTGGTACGATAATGAGAACAATAACATTCCATCAGTGACATGGAATGGCCAGACCGGGCCCGAGTTGTACCATCTAATGGACCAACTGAATACATTGGACGACAGCAACGTTATCGTGTTGGCCTATCGTAATGCCGCTGCCGGTAGCGACGGCACTATTGTGCACGCACGTACCGAGGTCGACTACGCTACCGTTAAGGCTCCGCGCGTGAAGGTCATCATCGGCCAGGAGACCACCAACGTCCAACCGCCCAAGATCACCTTTTACAGCCACTCACTCTTTGAGTTCTCGAGCCAAGTCCAATCGATCTATAGTGGGTTCAGTAAGAGCGGTGTCTTTGGTGGTATCGCAACCAACGATGCCAATGGTTTCTTGCAACTAAAGTAAACCCTTACGCTTGTAAAACCACCGAGTTCGACTGGATAATAGCAGCGTTAGCTCTTTGACGTACGACCGACCGAAGAGGGAGTGGCTAGAGTGGACGAAGCGACAGGAGTGGTCGACGAGATCGCGCCCAAAGTCATCGCATTGCTGGAAAAGCGCCAAGACAAGTGGGCGCATCTGCCGGTTGACGATCCGCGACGCACCCATGCCATGATGGTGGCGTTCAATTACGTCGTTCAGACCGCGCGCGTACCGGACTTGCTGCGTCGCTTCCCGGAGATCTACCACTTTCCGCTGGGCGCCGATGAGAGCGGGACGGTCATGGAAGGCTTCGTGCGGCGAATCGCCGCCCGAGTCTGTCCGATCGTCAATGCGTGGATGGACACGATCCTTCCAGCCGATCAACCGGAGGTGCCGGCGTGAGCTCGAAGATCAAGTGGTTGAAGTGTCATCCGGTGCCCCAACTGCGCGTTGGGCCGAGGCGCTCCCGCCACCGCCATGCGACCATGAGGGTGGGGCGTCGTGGTGCCCGGGCTTGATCTGCCGGTTCTAGCCGAGTCGGTCGTGGCCGAGCAGTTTCGGCTCGGCCGCTCGGTCGGCACCGGTAACGCCGCCTACTGGACCGAGCGTCGGGTCGAGATGGCCCAAGAGGCCGAGTCGATGCTGGTGGTGCTGGCTCGTGCTGTGGCGGCGACCGCCCCGGCCGGTCTCCATCGGCTGTCGCCGATCCAAGTCGCTTGTTTCGACGAGCTGTTCGAATCCATTCTTGGGCTCGAGCGAGCGCCGCGACCGAGCAGCGCCCACAACCAGCTCGAGCTGGCCTTCGGGGTGCGGATCCGGCGAGTGGTCGAGGGCGGCGAGGTGGCCATTCGGGTCCGGCCGTTCGGCCGCCACTCGGCTCGTGCCACCGCGGTGCGTTACCGGCCGCGTTGACAGCTCCAGCACCCGGGCCTATAGTTACGCCAACTTGGCTCACCGTGAGCGAAGTGAGAGGAGCCACCATGGCGCCGGCAAGTGCAGTCTTGACACCTCCAGCAACCGAGACCCCGGTGAATCGATCGACCACCCCAGTGGAGGAGCTGGGCAACACTCCTCCGGCTCCGCCCGAACCGGCCATACTGACGTTCTTCGTCGTGGCGCAGGCGGTTGCTGAGCAGGCCAGTTGCTCGATCGACGAAGCCTCGGACATGCTCAAGTTCGTCGCCCGGGCCGCCAAGTGGACTCTCGGCCGCGGCACGTGGCGAGTGCGGTGGTGGCACGAGAACATCCACACCACACTGATCCGCGTCTTCCCCGACGACACCGTCACCGAGCCGTATACGGCCGGCGCGCTGGTCGAGCGCTACCTCGGGGTGCGGGTGCGCCACACCAAGCGCGGCCGCAACAAGTGCATTCTGAAGCTGACGCTGCGACGTCTGTGAGCGGGGTAGCGCCTTCGCGCCCCAGCCCGATCGGTCGGTCCGGGATCGTCCCGGACCGACCGATCACCCGTTATTTATCGACCCGATTCGCCTCTACCACCGTCGATCTGTTACCATTTGATCATGTTACTCTTCATGCGCCACGGCCAGAGCCTCGCCAACGCCCGCGGACTCTTCGCCGGCCAGCGCGACGACGCCGAACTGACCG
>CAYMAB010000085.1:0-3184 GCA_964388345.1 uncultured Candidatus Saccharimonadales bacterium | reverse complement strand
GCTCGATCGATCAGTTCTCCTCTGAGATCCGGTGGACAACAGACCAGCACGCGAGCCGGCGTGATGATGATGCGGTCGGCCACCGGCGGGTCTTGGTAGAAGGCGAGGCCGGGATCGGCCGCCTCATTACCTCCTCGCGTGATCACGTCGTAGAGCCATCGCTGTGTGGCGGTCGGTTCATCACCGGGCGCCAACCCCAGCTCTGCTTGAATCCGCTTGGTATCCGTCATGGTGCTCATCGTCCTCTCCCCGCTCGAAGTTCTGGCCGAAGACCGTAGGTGCGTAACCGTTATGATGCCGCAGTTTATGAGTCTAGGCAAGCCCCAATAAAAGCCGAACGGCCCGGTAGGGCCGCTTGGCTGCGAACTTAGGTGATCTGGTTACTGGCCTTGCTGGACCTGCGACGAGGCGGCCGGCGGAGCGAAGAAGATGTGGGCGGCCACGATCCCGAAGCCGGTGACGGCCACGAGGCTCAGGATGAAGAGCAGCTGCTGCAGCATGCGCACAGCCTTCAGCCAAGCGTCCATCGACGACTTCTTGCTAACACCGTCTTGGCGCATCTGGATCATCTGCCCGAGGACGTAGAAGAGCAGGCCAAGCGGCAGCACGATCAGCGAGGCGTAGACGAACTCACTGAAGGGCTTCTGGGGGTGCTGCAGGCCGACGGTCAAGAGGAACGTCATGAGTGCGAGGACACCGATGAAGAGCCACGTGCTCAGGCGCGCTAGCTCACTGTAATAACGGTTAGTGTTAATCTGTTGGAACTTCTCGGACTGAGCGGTGGGGGTTGATTCTTTTGTAGGCATACCAAGATTGTATCATATCGCTCCAACATGTCGCTAGCGCTTCGGCCGGCGAGGCCGGTAAGTTATA
Source organism: uncultured Candidatus Saccharimonadales bacterium (assembly GCA_964388345.1). Taxonomy (GTDB): domain Bacteria; phylum Patescibacteriota; class Saccharimonadia; order UBA4664; family DATIHN01; genus CAYMAB01. The sequence goes on along the minus strand of CAYMAB010000085.1, from coordinate 2,311 downwards.
ACGGTCGGCCGCCGGGCTGGAGAATCATTCCCTAGCCCGGCGGCCGGTGCGCAGATGTTTCAACCGAAGTGCAGACCGCCGGAGACGGTCAAAACCTCGCCGGTGATGCGCGACGCCTGCGACGAGGCCAAGAACGCCGCCGCGTTGGCGATGTCGTCCGGCTGCTGGACCTCTCCGAGCGGCGTGCGCTCGATGTAGCTCGCCATCGTGGCATCCGGCACCGTCTCGATCATGCGCGTATTCACCGGCCCGGGCGCGATGGCATTGACACGAATCCCGAACTGGCCCAGCTCGCCGGCGGCCGCTTGTGTCATCGACTCGACCGCAGCTTTGCTGGCCGAGTAGTTGGCCTGTCCCGGGTTTCCCGCGGCCGAAATGGAGCTGAGGTTGACGATGGCGCCGCCGCGCTGACGGCCCTGCGCCTTCATGATCTTGCCGACCTCGCGCATACAGAGGAACGTGCCGAACTGGTTGACCATGATCACCTTCAGGTAGTCGTCGGCCGACATCCTGAGCATCCAGCCGTCCTCGGTGATGCCGGCGCAGTTGACGAGGACGTCGATCCCCTTATAGGTCTTGGCGATCCCGGTAATCACGTCGACGACCGACGCCTCGCTGGTGACATCGATCTCGTAGCTGTTCGGCCCGTTGGTGCGGACATCAAGCCGAACGCAGAGGGCGCCGTCGCTGCGAAAGCGTTTCGCGACGGCCGCGCCGATACCCCCGGAGGCACCGGTCACCACCACCACCTTGTCACTGAACTCAGATCTACCGCTCATACTCATCACACACCTCAAGGTACTCGAACTCCGATTGGACCGCTGTATCATACTACTATGCAACAGGTTTGGCAATCTGTAAAAAGGTTGCCAGAGTCGCGCAATCGGCGTTAAATGAAGGTAGCAGCGAAGGAGAGCAACCATGCCAGCGACCACCATCATCATCATCGTACTGATCATCATTGGGCTCGGTGTGCGCATCATTAAGCAGTACGAGCGCGGCGTCGTCTTTCGCCTCGGCAAGGTTCGCGAGCATGTCAAGGAGCCGGGCATTCGCTTGATCATCCCGCTGGTCGACAATCTGCGGCGGGTCAACCTGCGCATCATCACCATGCCGGTGCAGTCGCAGAAGATCATCACCAAAGACAACGTCTCGATCGACGTGGCGGCGGTGGCCTACTACAAGGTGATGGACCCGGTTAAGTCGATCGTCGAGATCGAGAACGTCATCAGTGCCATCAACCAGATCGCCCAGACGACGGTGCGTAACGTCGTCGGCCAGTCGAGCTTGGATGAAGTCCTCAGCAACACCGACAAGATCAACGAGGCCATCAAGAAGATCCTCGATGTCACCACCGAGCAGTGGGGCATGGTCATCCACATCGTTGAGCTAAAGGACATTCAGCTGCCCGACTCGATGCAACGGGCCATGGCCAAGCAGGCCGAGGCCGAGCGGGAGAAGCGCGCCAAGATCATCGCGGCCGAGGGCGAGGCGCTCAGCGCCGGTAAGCTCGGCGAGGCCGCCGACGTCATCGCCTCTCACCCGATCGCGTTGCAGCTGCGCAACCTCCAAGTCTTGACGGAGATCGCCACCGAGAAGAACTCCACCATCATCTTCCCTAGCCAGTTCATGGACACGATCAAGGACGTCAAGAACTTCATGAGCGATGAGTTCGGCAAACCGCCGGCAAAGTAGCGATTTGGCCGCTTCGAACTGACTCTCCCCTACTCGCAGAACCGCAAGACTTCGGCGATACTGGCTTCATCCGGAACGTCCGACCCAGCCAACATCAAGTCGGGACGGTGACGTTTGAGAAACTCCTCGTGTTGCTTTAAATAGTACGATAAGCCTTCGAGCGATCGTTTCATCTGGCTGGCCGCCCGCTGGGTGATCCTATCGCGCAGGGCCGACTCTGGCACATCCAAACCGATGCAGACGTGCCGATAGCCGCTGCGTTCGGCCCAACGCGCCGTCGGCTCGTACCAGTCGTCGATGTTTCGATCGTAGGCGATTCGGTGATTCGAAGCGCTCTGGTTAACCTTCGCAAGCAACCAGAGGACGTACTGGTTCACGGCCGCCATGACGACTTGAGGCTCCTTATTGATGGCTAGTCCGCCCTCATCGATCAGCCGATTGATGGTGTTTCGAATGTCATCGTTCACGATCCGGACGAACTGAGCGTCACGTTCGAGCCGTTTCGCGATCGTCGTCTTTCCGCTGCCCGGAACTCCCGAGAAGACAACGAGGCATCGCCGCTCGCTCGGCACATCGAGATTCTGGAGCAACGGCTCGTATTCGTGGTGGATGATCT
>CAYMAB010000084.1:0-3244 GCA_964388345.1 uncultured Candidatus Saccharimonadales bacterium | reverse complement strand
TACGCAGCCTAATGATGGGCACCGACGTCATCGTCATCGACCCAGAGGATGAGTACCGCACCCTCACGGAGGCCGTCGGCGGTGCCTACCAGCGCCTGTCGCTGGCCTCCGACACCCGCATCAACCCATTCGATCTGCCAGCCGTCCTCGACGCCGACGATGCCGATAACGCTCTGCGCGCAAACATCATCACCCTACACGGCCTGCTGCGCCTGATGATGGGCGGCGCGCTGCCGCAGAGTGGCACGGCCGCCGGCCAGCCGACCGCCACACTGACCCCGGCCGAAGATGCCGACCTCGACGTCGCCCTGATCAACACCTACGGCAAGGCGGGCATCACCAACGATCCGCTGACGCATAAGGCCACCCCGCCGACCATGAACGACCTCTTCAACGTCCTGCAGTCCATGCCCGGCAACGGCCCAGCGCTGGCCCAGCGGCTGCGTAAGTACACCACCGGCACCTTCTCTGGCATCTTCTCCCAACAGTCGAACGTCGATCTAGCCAACAAGTTCGTCGTCTTCAATATTCGCGACCTAGAAGACGAACTGCGACCGGTCGGCATGTACATCGCCCTAAACTACATCTGGAACCGCGTAAAGTCCGATAAGCGAAAACGCATCTTGATCGTCGACGAGGCTTGGCAGTTGATGAAGTATGAGGACTCGGCCAACTTCATGTTCAGCCTCGCCAAGCGCGCCCGTAAGTACTACTTGGGCCTGACGACGATCTCGCAAGATGTCGAGGACTTCCTGTCCTCGCGCATGGGCCGCGCTGTCGTCTCCAACTCGTCGCTCCAGCTGCTCTTAAAACAGGCGCCCTCGGCCGTCGACATCGTCGGCGAGACCTTCAAGCTGACCGATGAGGAGGCCAAGCGACTGAGCCAGTTCCCGGTCGGCGAGGGCCTCTTCTTCGCCGGGCTCAACCACATCATCATTCGCATCCTCGCCTCCCAGACCGAGGCTCAGCTCATCACGACGAACCCGCAACAGCTGGCCGAGCAGGCCGCCGCGGCCGCCGCCAACGCTCCAGCTACCCCAGCCTACGTGCCGCCGCCGGAGCCGACCGGCCAACCGCCCGGCGTCGAGGCGCCCCCGGCCGCGCCGCCACCATCGAGCCCTGAGCCGGTCGCGGCGGCCGCTCCCGAGCCAGCACCCGTAGCCCCAGCACCACCCACCGAAGCGCCGACCGAGGTCTCTTAGGTGGCGGTCGGTACCGACAGCAGCCCCGAGGCCGAGGTCGACCAACCGCTCGACCAAGCCGGCGCCGACCAGCTTAGTCCGGCCGAGACCGCTCAACTCGATCAGATCGAGGCCGGCCTGCGCGACGGCGAGATCGGATCACAGCCAATCCAAGGCGCCAGCGCCAGCGGTTCGAAGAGCAAACTGCGGCGGCGCATCATCGCCGGCATCGGCGGCGGGCTTGGCCTCGGTGGCCTCATCGCCATCTTCTTCTTATTACTGCTGTTCAAGAACATCCATATCAAGAACCTCTTCATCGACGCCGAGTTCGCTAGATTCAACAACGCCTTCCAAGAGCGAATGGACCGGGCCGTCGAGGAGGCGCCAGCCGAAGCTCGTGGCACGGTCGATACCACCGTCGACCCGGCCGCCAGCCCAGAGGATCAGATCAAAGGCATGAACGCTGAGGAGGTCGACAAACTGGCCAACGACCCCCAATCTCTTCAAGACGCCACCACCTCGGCCGAGGAGGTCGACCAGCTCGCCGGCACCGGCACGATCGTCGACACCGAGTTTGGCCTCAGCCGCTCGATCGACGACGAGAGCGGCAAGAGCGACGCCGAGGCCGCCAAAGACACCACCGACAATACCGACAGCGAGATCAGCGATGGCGAGACGGCCTCGAGCGCACCGACCGAGGCCGTCCAAGAGGCCATCGACAGCACCAAGGCCGGGCTGGCGGCCGACGAGAGCGGCGCCGCCCTAAACGTCTCGGCCACCCAAGGCTTCAGCCGCGGCCTGAACTCGCTAACCTCCAAGTTGAGCGGGCCCTTCGTACTCGCCACCATCGGCTGCATCGCCCGCGACATCTTCTCGATACCAGGCCACTTGATCGTGCAGTTGAAGGCGGCCGGACTGGCCAAGACGGCCAACGTCACCAACAAGTACGCCGACTGCCAGAAACAGGGGAAGTGTTCATTGACACAGATCGGCACCATCGCCGAGCGCTTCGATAACAGCACTTCGTCGTTCACTCAGTCCTGTGCCTACTTGCAAGATTCGGGCCAAGACACGGCCGGCTGTGTGCCACCGGACGACGACATGCAGTTGGTGCCTCAACCCGGCAGCATACCCGATAACTTGGTGCGACTGTCGAGTTTTCTCGATGGCCACGTCAACATCGGGCCGGTCGGCGTCAACCTACCGATCGCCAGCGTCTGCTCGTTCATCCTCAACCCAAAGACGCAGATCATCGCCGCCGGGGTCAACGTCGGTGGCGCCGGCTTCGCGGCCATCGTCGGTACGGCCAGCTTCGGCCTCGGCGACGTCGCACTAGCCAGCGCCGAGAGCGGAGGATTGATCCTCGAGTCCAAGATCGGCAAGGCCCTCGCGCTCGAGGCCGCCTTCCACTACGGTGGCCTACTATTAAAACAACACTTCTTGCCGACCCAGCTCGGCAACATGCAGGGGGCCGGCGACAAGGTCATGGCCAGCGCCAGCTGCATCTCCAACGGCTGCCGCCAGTTGACGCCCCAAGAGAACCAAGCCGTCATGTTGACGATCCAACAGGACCAAGTCCAAGCGGCAGAGCACCAAGGCCTCGCCTACCGCCTCTTTAGCCCACACTACGGCCGCTCGGCACTCGGGCTGGCGGTGGACCGGCTGCCCACCAGTCCCGATGCGGCGCTGGCCAGCGTCAAACAGCTCTTTGGCAGCCTCTTCGACCCCGGCAAGCTGATCGCAAGTGGCCTACATTTCTTTAGCACCATCAGCAGTCCGGGAGCCTCCGCCGCCACCATCCCGGCCAACACCTACGGCATTCCCGATTATGGCTACACTGAGGCCGAATTGAACCAATGGGGGGTGGTCGAGAACAGCCAGTGGGTCCAGAAGTACCTCTCGCCGGCCAAGGAGGCCGAGATGGACAAGTGCCTCGACGCCAACTTGAGTGATCTACTGACCAACAACGTCGGTGCCGACTGCAGCGCCCCCACCGTGGAGTCGCCCGACTTCGAGCACTATCGCCTCTCCAAACTCGATCAGCGCGTCACTCACGCCAGCGT
>CAYMAB010000083.1:0-3259 GCA_964388345.1 uncultured Candidatus Saccharimonadales bacterium | reverse complement strand
GCCCATCTCGTCAAGCTTAACTGGATTGGTGCTGTCCAATACGACAGCCGGCTCCAATCGCGCCATAAAGGCTCCTGTGGCGTTCTGGCGCAGTGCTGCTGTAAAACCCTTCAGATCGGCCACTCCGGTCAACCCCGGGCCCTTCGGCGCGTACCAATACGTGCCGAAGCCGGTGACGCTACGTTCCAGAAAGAGCACCGCCACGTTTGAGTCACCATGCTCAAAGATGTAGTGGCGGGGTCGAAAGCCCCGGCCGGCCCGAAAGTCGGCCCAAGTCTTGGTCTGCAAGAAGTGGCCGCCGCTGGGATTGGCCACGATCAACTCGTCCCATGTGGCGATCTCTGATTCTGTAGCTGGGCGCAATACTGGTTTCGACATCGACTCAATTGTACCGCAAAGACCGACTCGCGGTGACAAGCTCCTCCGTTTAGGCTATACTGCCCCAGATGAAAATCCTTGGTATCGAAACCAGTTGCGATGAGTCGGCCGCCGCGATCGTAGAAGACGGGCGAACGATTCTCTCCAATGTCATGGCCTCGCAGATCGAGATCCATGCGCCCTACGGTGGCGTCGTGCCAGAGGTGGCGGCCCGCAGCCACATCGAGACGATCCTGCCGGTGGTGGACGAAGCACTGCGCGCCGCCAAGCTCGGCTGGGACAAGATCGACGCCATCGCCGTCACCCGTGGACCCGGCCTGCTCGGCTCGCTACTGATCGGCACGCTGGCGGCCCGTACGCTGGCCTTGGTTAAACAAAAACCTCTCTACGGCGTCGACCATGTCCTCGGCCACGTCTACGCCAGCTTCCTCTCGCCCGAGACGACGCCGCAGTTCCCCTTCCTCGCCCTGATCGTCTCCGGCAATCATACCCAGCTAGTACTCTTCCACGGTCACGACGACTACCGCCTGCTCGGCCAGACACTCGATGACGCCGCCGGTGAGGCTTTCGACAAGGTCGCCCGCATCCTCGGCTTCCCCTACCCTGGCGGCCCGGCCATCAGTCGGCTGGCCGAGGCCGGCGATGACCGCGCCTTCGCCTTCCCCAAGGCCAAGACCGCGGGCGGTTACGACTTCAGCTTCAGCGGCCTCAAGACGGCCGTGCTGCGCCAGGCTCAGGTCCTCGCCGGCGGCGACTTCCGCACGCCCTCGTTCGAGGTTCACCAGCGACTCTCAACCGAGCAGATCCACGACCTCGCCGCCTCGTTCCAGCGCGCCGCAGTCGCCGCCTTAGTCGACAAGACCGTCAAGGCCTACCGAGAGTTCGGCCCGACGAGCGTCGTCATCGGCGGCGGGGCGGCCGCCAACCAGCGCCTGCGCAGCGAGCTGATGCGACGCCTACCGATCAAGGTCCAGTTCCCCGACCCGGCGCTCTGCACCGACAACGCCGCCATGATCGCCGCGCTCAGCTACTACAAGGCCCAGACCGAGCAGCCAGTCGACCCGCACGAGCTCAAGACCGACCCCGTGCTGAGCATGTAGCGCGCCAACTTGGCTTGGCAGACGACATTTTCACATAGCGATCCAACGGCTCTCCCCTCCTTATGCTAAAATCTAGATATGCCGCTATCCAAAGCCTATAGTCCAAGCGAACACGAGAGCGAGATCTACCAGCTCTGGGAGAAGTCCGGCGCGTTCAAGCCGAGTGATGGCCCGAAGGCCGAGCCGTTCTCCATAATCATGCCGCCACCCAACGCCAACGGTGATCTTCATGTTGGCCACGCCATGTTCGTCGTCGAGGACATCCTGACCCGTTATCACCGCATGAAGGGCGACGCCACGCTCTGGCTGCCCGGCACCGACCATGCCGGCATCGAGACACAGGTGGTCTTTGAGCGCGAGTTGGCCAAGGAGGTCAAGAGCCGCTTCGACTTCACGCGCGAAGAGTTCTACCAGTCGGCCCTCGAGTTCACCAAATCCAATCAGCATCACATCTTGGATGAGCTCAAGTCGCTCGGTTTCTCGGCCGATTGGAGCCGCCTCAAGTTCACCCTCGACCCCGGCATCATCACAATCGTCTATGATACCTTCAAGCAGATGCACGACGACGGCCTCGTCTACCGCGCTAACCGCATCGTCAACTGGTGCCCGCACTGCCACTCCGGCTTCTCTGATCTCGAGATCAAACACGAAGAACGCATCAATCCCCTCTACTACATCAAGTATGGACCGTTCGTGCTAGCGACCGCTCGCCCCGAGACCAAGTTCGGCGACACGGCCGTGGCCGTTCACCCCAAGGATGAGCGTTATCAGCAGTACATTGGCAAAGAGATCGAGGTTGAGGGACTAAACGGTCCATTCAAGCTCAAGGTCATCGCCGACGATCACGTCGATCCCGACTTTGGCACTGGCGTCATCAAGGTCACGCCGGCCCACGATCCCAACGACTGGGAGATCGGCCTGCGCCATGGTCTCGAGATCAAGCAGGTCATCGGCACCGATGGAAACTTGACCGAGCTGGCCGGCAAATACGCCGGCATGCCGGTGGCCGAGGCCCGCCAGCAAGTTGCTCACGATCTCGAGGAGCGCGGCCTGATGGATCACATCGAGATGGACTACAAGCATAGCGTGGCGATCCACGACCGCTGTGGCACCGTCATCGAGCCGCTCGTAACCGAGCAGTGGTGGCTGAAGATGGACGAGTTGAAGAAGCCGGCCATCGCTGCGGTCAAGGATGGCACCATTAGCATCACGCCGGCCCGCTTCAAGAAGCAGTACCTCGACTGGCTGACCAACCTGCGCGACTGGAACATCAGCCGTCAGAACTGGTTCGGCATCCGCATGCCGGTCTACTACAATGCCACGGCCGATGAGTCGAAGCCCGAGTACATCGTCGCGGACGACGAGGCCGAGGCCAGGCGGGTCTATGGCGAGGGTGGCTACGAGGCCGAGACCGACACCTTCGACACTTGGTTCTCCAGCGGCCAGTGGCCCTACGCCACCCTGATGGCCACCGGCGACTTCGAGCGCTTCTACCCCACCAGCGTCATGGCGACGGCCCGCGACCTCATCTACCTCTGGGTCTCCCGCATGGTCATGTTCAGCTGCTACCGCACCGGCCAAGTCCCCTTCCGCCACGTCTACTTCTGGGGCACCGTCACCGATGTCCACGGCAAGAAGATGAGCAAATCGAAGGGCAACGTCGTCGACCCACTCGGTTTGACCGCCAAGTTCGGCACCGACGCGCTGCGGCTCGCCCTCACCATCGGCATCACGCCCGGCACCGGCGGCGCACTACCCGACTCCAAGGTCGAGGGCTATCG
>CAYMAB010000082.1:0-3320 GCA_964388345.1 uncultured Candidatus Saccharimonadales bacterium | reverse complement strand
GCGTGGCCTGAACCTCGGCCTTGCCAAGGACGTGCAGTTGCTCCAGCCGCTGTTCGAGTTCTCCGGCGCGTGCGCCGGCTGCGGCGAGACGGCCTACGTCAAACTCGTCAGCCAGCTTTTCGGCGATCGCGCGGTCATCGCCAATGCGACGGGCTGTTCCTCGATTTACGGCGGCAACCTGCCGACCACACCCTGGACGTTCAATCACGACGGACGCGGTCCCGCCTGGGCGAACTCGCTGTTCGAGGACAACGCCGAGTTTGGTCTCGGGATGCGGCTTTCGCTGGACCAGCAGAACAAACATGCGCGCGAAGTGCTCCAAAAACTCGCGCCGACGTTTGGCGATGAATTTGTAAATGCGATGCTCGAAGCCGACCAATCGACCGAGACCGTCAACGTCTCCAGTGGTAGCGGCTTCAATAACGTCTCGCCCGGTAACGGTGCCAACCGCTCGGCCGGCCCGATCGCCTTCGGATGGCTGCTCGATAACGGCGCCAGCAAGTACCGGCTCTTCATCAGAAACCTCGGCACCAACCAAACTACCACCAGCGCCTTCACCGCCGGCACCTCGACTAGCCTAACGCTAGCGGCCGGAAGCTACAGCTGGCACATCGAGGCCTACGATGGTGGCAACAACGTTCTGGCCGACACGACTTCCTATACGCTAACGGTCAGCTAAGACTCAGTCGGAGTCGCGCGGTGGCTTACGCTTCGGCTTGTTGGCCGATTCAACCGGCTGCTCGACCGGAGTGGCGAAGATCATCTTGCCGGCGACGGTCTGGAAGACGCGCGTGACCTCGGTGGTGACCTCTCGGCCGATCAGTTTATCACCTTGCTCCACCACGATCATGGTGCCATCGGGCAGATAGCCGACGCCTTGGCCGCGCTCCTTACCCGGCTGCACCACCTTCACCACCATCTCCTCACCGGGCAAGACGACGGCTCGAATGGCGTTGGCCAGCTCGTTGATGTTGAGTACGCGGATGCCCTCGATCTGGGCCACTCGGTTCAAGTTATAATCGGTCGTCAAGATCTGACAGTCGAACCGCCGAGCCAGCGCCACCAACTTGGCATCGACCTCCTTGATATCCGGCGCATCTTCTCCGGTCACCTCAACGGTGACTTCGCTGATCTGGCGCAGCTCGTTTAGCACCTCGAGCCCACGGCGGCCGCGGCTGCGGCGCATGGCGTCATCGGAATCGGCGATGTTCTGCAGCTCAGCCAGCACAAAACGCGGCACCAAGAGCTCGATATGAATGAAGCCGGCCCGGGCGATGTCGGCGATGCGACCGTCGATGATCACAGACGTATCGACCAAGGCTTGAGGCCGATTGGCGGCGGCCACGGTCGGCTCGGCCTTGGCTGGCTTCGGTGCCGCGTTCTGGCGCCCCGACAGGATCGGCCAGTGGGCCAAGATGGCCTGTTGGCGATTGAGCAGCGTCACGATGGCGCCGACCGTCAGACCGAGCGAGAGCACGATCGGCAGGATGGTACCGAACGGCGAGGGCAAGTGGCCGACCGGAAGGCTGATGAGAGCACCGAGCAGGAGGCCAAGGACGGCGCCGGCCGCGCCCAAGACGAGCTGCCCAAACGGTAGCTTGATGGCTCTTAGCACGAGCATGGCGAGGCCTAAGAGGATGATCGCCACGATCACGATCACGACGGGATTCACGAGCGGATTACTCCTTACTTAGCGGGACCAAAGGCGGCGTCGATGGCGGCGCTGACGGTGGCTGTAGCCACCAACCCAGCGGTGGCCGGCTTCGAGGCCGGACCGATCGCTCGGGCAAATCCGAGGCGCTTGGCCTCACCGAGGCGCCGATCGGCCGACCCAACCGTTCGAACCTCACCACTCAAGCCGACCTCACCAAAGACCACGAGGTCGTCTGGGAGAGCTTGGTTCTTGAGGGCTGAAGCGATCGCTAAGATAATTGCAAGGTCACTGGCCGGTTCGACGAGCTTTAGTCCACCCACCACGTTAACATAGATGTCTTGGTTGTTCAAACCGAGCGCCGCTCGCTTGGTCAGCACCGCCACGAGCAGGTTCAAGCGGTTGAGATCGATGCCGACGGCGGTGCGCTTGGGGTAACCGAAGACGCTGGTGGCGACGAGCGCCTGCACCTCCACCAGAATCGGGCGGGTGCCTTCGAGCGTCGGCAGGATGACGGAGCCGGGTCCGGGTTGCCGCTGGCCGATCAGCGTGGCCGAGGGGTTGGCCACCGCCACGAGGCCGCGCTCGCCCATCTCGAAGATGCCGACCTCGTTGGTCGACCCGAAGCGGTTCTTGACGCCCCGCAGCACCTTGAAGCTGCCGGCCCGCTCCCCTTCTAGGTAGGCCACCACGTCGACGAGATGCTCGAGCACCTTCGGACCGGCGATGGTGCCCTCTTTGGTGACGTGGCCGACCATGATCATGGCGGTGTGGCTGGCCTTGGCGGCCTGCAGCAGCAGCTGGGCGCAGGCCGTGATCTGCCCGACGCTGCCGGCCGCACCAGTCAACTGGGCCGTCGCCATCGTCTGAATCGAGTCGATGATGACGAGCTCGTAGTGGCCGCTGGCGACTTCACTGGCGATGGCGTCGGTGTCAGTCTCGGCCGCGACGGCCAGACCCTCACCGATACCGAGGCGCTCGGCCCGTAGCTTCAACTGCATGGCCGACTCCTCGCCGCTGACGTATAAGACCGGATGCTTCTGAGCAACGGCGTGAGCCACCTGCAACACGAGGGTCGACTTACCGACGCCGGGATCACCAGACAGCAGCATGACGCCGCCGGGCACGAGGCCGCCACCCAGCACTTGGTCGACCTCGGCGAGCCCGCTTCCAAGCCGCGGCTTCGACTTCGACTCCACCTGATCGAGCGGCTGGATCTCCAGCTTCTGGCCGCCCCTGCTGCGCTTGGCCGTGGCCGAGGCCACCTCCACCAAGCTGTTCCACGCCCCGCAGGCGTTGCAGCGCCCAGCCCACTTCGGAAACTCGGCCCCACAGCTCTGGCAGTTAAACTGAGTGATGGTCTTTGGCATGGTTCGATTATACTATAGACCGAACAAAAAGCGAACGCTCGAGTGTTTGAGCGTTCATCCTGAGTGGGAGCACGAAGGACCTATCCCGTTTGACGCAGGACTACTGGGGCCGTACCATGAGAGTGTCTTGTTGAGTCCAACGAGCAAGGACGATCGCATGTTTGAAAACCAAGAACTGCTCTGGCCAAGTGACCGAGTCACGGTTCTGGCGGGGCAGATCAAGATCAGGAGCACGTGGGAGTACCTCGAGGGCCGGACCGGCACCATCGCAACCTACGGCTGGCATCACGTTGGACGCT
>CAYMAB010000081.1:0-3402 GCA_964388345.1 uncultured Candidatus Saccharimonadales bacterium | reverse complement strand
AGGGCCGTATCACCATAGCGCTTGGCTTGAACCAGCCGTAGTGATTCTACCGCGCCGGGCCCAAGCTGGCTAGCATGCGAGACGACGAGGTGGCCGCCGGCGACCAAGAGACTGGCCGCTTGGTCGAGCACGGAGGAATCGAGCTGGGCGTAGGGCGGGTCGGCCACGATGAGGTCGAAGCGGGCCTCGCGCCAGGCGGTCAGCCAGCGCTCGACCGAGCGGATGACGACTTGGGCCTCGGACCGGACCTCCCAGTCATCGATTGCACGCTCGATCGCTGCGGCGAGGCGCCGATCGGACTCAACGAAGATGACTTGGGCGGCGCCGCGGCTGAGCGCCTCCAGCCCAACGGCGCCACTGCCGGCATAGAGATCAAGAACGAGGTCGCCGCCGATATCCCCCAAGACGTCGAAGATGGCGGCGCGAGCCTTCTGGGTCATCGGCCGAAGCGTGGCGAGCTTCGGCGGGTTGAGCTCGCGGCCCTTGAGGTCGCCGGCCAGAATGCGCACTAGCCGGCTCGCTGGGCCGAACCGGCCTCGGCTTCGAGATAGGCCAACAGCCATGCGATGCCGACAGCCTGGACGGCCTGCGGGGCGATCTGGCGGCGCACGACGGCGGCGGTTTGGTTGTTCCAACCCTTGGCCTGGAAGCGTTCATAGACTCCCAACCGAGCCGATTGACGAGCCTCCTCTTTAAAGAACGGTAGCAGGCCGATGCTGCGGGCGTGGGCTAGCTTGGTGTCGTCGAGCTGGGTGCGCAGCGGGCGGCCAAGCAGAGCGGTAGCGACGCCGATCTCGAAGTTATGGTGGGTCGAGATGACGCCCTTGCCGCCGTAGATGGCCCAGTTCTTGCGCACAAGATCGAGCGGGCCTTGGCCAAGCGCGACGTACTTGATCCAACCGCGTACGAAGAGCTGACCGTCGGTGATCTCGGCGATCTCGTCTTCGATCAACTGGTGGTGGGCCGGTGTCAGCCCATCGACGACGTAGTGGGCCAGCCAGCTGGCCTCGAAGGCCGCCCGGACCATGTCGGCGGCGGCCAGCGCTGCCACCAGCCCGTCGTAGTGGCCGGTGATATGCTCCGGTAGTTCGCCCTTATCATGCAGGGGATCATAAAAGTGGCTGGGGTCGGCTTGGCCCGGCGATTTGATCTTGAGCCCATCGGGCCCATTGACGCCCTCGAAGTGCAGAATCTGCTTGATGGTCGGAAAGCTGCCGGCCTTAACGTAGCCACGCACCATCGTATAGGCCGCCATGTCGAAGCGCTGATGGATGCCGAGACGCTTAATAACGTGTTTGTGGGTGACGAAGCCTGAGTACATCTAATCCTAATCGAGTGAGGTGACGAGTTTGAGTCGGTTGATCTGCTCGACAACCTGAGGGTATTGTAGCACCGCCTGCGGGTCGGCCACAAAGTCGCGGGCAGCGGTGCGGACCTCGGCGATCAGTTTGGCATCGCCTAGGTCGGCGAAGCGCAAGTCGAGGCGGCCGTGCTGAGCCAAGCCATAGATCTGGCCGGCGCCGCGCTGCTCCAGATCGATCTGGGCCAAGCGAAAGCCGTCGGTGGTGCGCTCGAGCGCACCGAGCCGTTGCCTGGCCACCAGCGAATGGCTCTCGCTAAAGAGGTAGCAGTGCGACTGCTCGGTGGAGCGACCGACCCGCCCGCGCAGTTGGTGGAGGGTGGCGAGGCCGAAGCGATCGGCCGCCTCGATGATCATGACGCTGGCGTTCGGCACGTCGACACCAACTTCAACGAGGCTGGTGGCGACCAAGATGTCGATCTGACCGCTAGCGAAGCGCGTCATGATCTCGGCCTTGGCGGCCGAGGCGAGGCGGCCATGGAGGCTCTCGATACGGCGATGGCTGAATGGGCCGCGCCGCAGCCGCTCGATCTCGGCCGAGACGCTCTTGATGCCGAGCGTGTCGCTATCTTCGATCAACGGGCAGACGACGTAGACTTGGCGGCCGGCGGCGATGGCGGCCTCGACCTCGCCGTAGAGGCGCTGGCGGCCGGCCTCCACTACCACCCGTGTCACCACCGGCAGTCGGCCTGGTGGCAGTTGGCCGATGATTGAGATGTCGAGGTCGCCGTAGACCGTCAAGGCGAGACTGCGCGGGATCGGCGTGGCCGTCAGGCTGAGCAGATGCGGCAGGTAGCCGGCCTTCTGCTTCAAGGCCAAGCGCTGATTGACACCAAAGCGATGCTGCTCGTCGACCACCGCTAGGCCGAGCTGGCCGAACTCGGTCTTACCACCAAGCAGCGCTTGAGTACCGATGACGAGCCGCGACTCGGGGCCGGCCAAGGCCTGGCGCACTCGGCGCTGCTCGGCCGCCGGCAAGCCGGCCACCAAGAGCAGGACCTCGAAGCCGAAGCGCTCGAAGAGCGGGGCCAGCCGGCCATGATGCTGACGAGCGAGGATCTCCGTCGGTACCATCAGGGCGGCCTGGTAACCGGCCTCAAGCGCCATGGCGGCCGCCAGCGCCGCCACCACCGTCTTGCCACTGCCGACGTCTCCCTCAAGCAAGCGGTTCATCGGCCGCGGCGCCTCCATATCTTGCAGTATCTGCCACGCCGCCACCCGCTGAGCGTCTGTCAGTTCGAAACCGAACTCGGCGAGGAAGCGTTTGGCCAGATCGGCCTTGAGCGGGATCGGCCGAGCCACCTCGGTCTGGATCTCTTGCTTTAAGACGAGGCCGGTGACGATGAGGAAGAAGAGCTCCTCGAAAGCGAAGCGGCGTCGGGCCAGCGCCAGCTCGACCGCGCTACTCGGCCGGTGCAACTGCTGGACCGTCCAAGCCATCTCCGGCAGGCGGTGGGTGTGGCGCAGTGGCTCTGGCAGGCGATCTGGGAGGTCGGCCGCCAACGGCAGGGCCGGTTCGATGATGCGAGCCAGCTGGCGCGAGCTCAGGCCGGCCGTCTCTGGGTAGATCGCAACGATCCGGCCGACGACGTCGCCGGTGGCCGGCTCGATCTGCGGCGCTTGGAGCGCCAAGTCGTTGTTCTTAAACTCGAGCTGGCCGGTCACCACCACGGCTTGGCCGGCCCGCAGTTGGCGGGTGAGGAACGACTGGTTGAACCAGACCGCTTTGATGGTGCCGGTGTCGTCGGCCAGCACCGCCTCGGTGATGTGGAGCTTGCGGCTGCGCGCCCAGCGGCCGGCCACCCGCTCGATGCGAGCCGCCAGCGTCACCGGACCGGGCCGCATGCTCGCGATCGTCACCACCCGCGAGTAGTCTTCGTAGCGCCGCGGGTAATGGTTGAGGAGGTCGCGGATGGTGGCGATGCCGAGCCGGCCAAGCCGTTCGGCCAGCGCCGGGCCGACGCCGTCGAGCGGCTCGACCGGACTATCTATTGTCATTACTTCTTCTTATAACGATAGAGGCGCCGCTTACCGATGCTCAC
>CAYMAB010000080.1:0-3427 GCA_964388345.1 uncultured Candidatus Saccharimonadales bacterium | reverse complement strand
CGCGGCCGCGGCGGGTCTTCTTCTCCACCACCTCTCCCCCATCCTCGGGGCAGGTGAAGCCGATCTTCTTTAGGATGGGCTTGGTGTTCTTGCAGTCTGGGAAGCCGGTGCAGGCGAGGAACTGGCCGAAGCGGCCGGTCTTGATCACCATCGGCTTGCCGCAGATATTGCAGATCTCGTCGGTCGGGATCTCGGGGAACTTGTGCTTCTCGATCGTCGGCAGCTCGGTCTCGATCAGCTTCTCCATTGGGTCGTAGAACTCTTTGATAAAGGGCCGCCACTTCGTCTTGCCCTCGGCGATGTCGTCGAGCCGGTCCTCGACCTCGGCGGTGAAGCCCTCGTCGACGACGAAGGGAAAGTGCTTGGACAGCAGGTCGGTCACAATCATGCCGATCTCCTGTGGCAGCAGCTGGCGGTTCTCCAGATTGACGTAGCCGCGGCTGACGATTGTGGAGATGGTCGGGGCGTAGGTTGACGGCCGACCGATGCCGTTCTCCTCGAGTTTACGGATCAGGCTGGCCTCACTGAAGCGCGGCGGCGGACTGGTGAAGTGCTGGTCCCCCGTCAACTTCTCTAACTTCAGCTTCTCCCCTTCTTTCAGTTCCGGCAGCGATCGATCCTTCTCGTCTTCCTCGTCGCGCGTCTCGGTGTAGACCTTGGTGAAGCCCTCGAAGAGCGTCGCTCGGCCGGTGGCGCGGAACTGGTACTGGGCGGCCGCGATGTCGGCCCCGCGCTGCTCGTAGCGGGCGTCGGTCATCTGGCTGGCCAGTGTGCGCTGCCAGATCAGTTGGTAGAGCCGCTGCTGATCGCGGTTGAGGTGGCTCGCCACCGCCTCTGGCTCCCGGGCCAGATCGGTTGGGCGGATGGCCTCGTGGGCCTCTTGGGCGCCGCGAACCTTCTTCTTATAGAGGCGCGGGGCCGGGCTGGCGTAGGTGGCGCCGAAGCGCTTGGTGATGATGGCCTTGGCCGCCGTGGTGGCCTCGCTGGACAGGTTATAACTATCGGTACGCATGTAGCTGATCAGGCCGACCTCGGTGCCGCCGATGGCGACGCCCTCGTAAAGTTGCTGGGCCACCATCATGGTCTTCTTGGAGCTGAAGCCGAGCTTGTGCGAGGCCTCTTGCTGTAAGGAGCTGGTGATAAACGGCGGCGCTGGGCTGCGCTTGACCTCTTTCGAGTCGGTGGCCGCTACGGTGAAACTGGCGCCCTTGAGCGCGGCCTCGATCTTGGCCACCTGCACCTTGGTGCCGAGCTCTGACTTCTTGCCGTCGACCTTCGAGAGTTCAGCGGTAAAACCGACGTTCTTGGCATTGGCCAGCTCGGCGCCGAGCGACCAGTACTCGACGGGCTTGAAGGCCAAGATCTCGCGCTCGCGGTCGACGACCAGCTTGAGCGCCACCGATTGGACGCGCCCGGCCGAGAGGCCGCTACGGACCTTCTTCCACAGCACCGGCGACAGCGAGTAGCCCACGAGGCGGTCAAGGACACGGCGGGCCTGCTGGGCGTCCACCAGATCGTAATCGATGGCCCGCGGATGGGCCACGGCGTCTAGGATGGCCGGCTTGGTGATCTCAGTGAAGGTGATGCGCGCGACCGTCTGCCCCTTGGTCGGCGGGATCGCCTCCACGAGGTGCCACGCGATCGCCTCGCCTTCACGGTCGTAGTCTGTCGCTAGATAGATCGTCTGGGCATCTTTGAGGGCGGCTTTCAGCGCCTTGATCGTCTTGCCCGATCCGCGCGGCACGATGTATTCGGGCTCAAAGTCGTGCGCCACGTCGATGCCGAGCTTACTCTTCGGCAGGTCGCGGACATGGCCAAAACTGGCCAAGACCTTGTAGTTCGAACCGAGAAACTTCTCGATCGTCTTGGCCTTGGCCGGCGATTCTACGATGACAACATTCTTACTCATACGAACTTCATCGTACGCAATTTAAAAAGGAATGCAAGCGCGATCTTCTCCAAACCAGCCCTCTATATAAAAGAAAAGACCCGCGGGATGGGACCGATGGGTCTCTTCTCGCGGGCATGGTGGCCGCCGATCGCATTCATGGGCATCACCGTTAGAACGTGGCCACGGCGGTGTGGATGAAGATGATCGTGATGATGGCCCAACCGCTGGCCACAAGCCAGCTTACTCGAGGGCCAAACCGACCCTCGCGCTTCCCGATGGTGGTCTCGATGGTGGCTTCTGCGATCCACAGCAGCAATGTTCCTCCTGTGACCACAATCATCACAGAGTTTTCGAGCCGGGTGAAATGCCCGATAAGCGCGACCAAAAGCGCGACCACAATCAGCGCAACGGCTACCGCCGACACGGCGGTGCTCATTAGGGTGAACTTGTCGGCTCGCTCAAGCCTTGCGGCGTCCCTATCCATCGAACCTCCCTCTCGGATCTGTCGGCGACTTAGAGCCACTGAGTTGGACTGTCGAAGAGCACTTTTAGAACTATGCCATACGATAGCACTAACAGAATATTCTGTCAAGCATGCTATCGAGTGATCCACTGGCCGGCGCCGAGGTTGCGCACCTTCCCCGAGATCTCCATCAGGGTGATGACGTTGGCGAACTGGCTGGCTGGGAGGCCGCTGTTCTCGATGAGGGCTTGGGTGGTGGTGTGGCCCTCGGCAATCAGGTCGAGGATGGTCGCCTCCTCCCTACTATCGGCCTTGACTGGTGTGGTGGCGAGCATCGGTGATTCTAAGTTGAGGGCTGCCAAGACGTCGGTGGCGTCTGTCACGGGAATGGCGCCGGACTTGATGAGGTTGTTGGGCCCGGCGCTCCTGAGGCTGGTGATGTTGCCGGGAACGGCCATGACGAGGCGGTTTTGGTTGAGCGCAAAATTGGCCGTGATCAGCGAGCCGCTGGAGGCATCGGCCTCTGGAATGATGACGGCATGACTCAATCCAGCGATGATGCGGTTGCGTGCTGGGAAGCGCTGGCGGTACGGCACCTCGCCGACGTCGTACTCGCTTACGAGCGCACCGCCGGTGGCGAGGATCTGCTCGGCCAGCCCGCGGTTGCTGGTTGGGTAGATCCGGTCGAGCCCGTGGGCCAGCACGGCCAACGTCTTCCCGCCGGCTTCGAGGGCGGCTCGGTGGGCTAAGGCATCGGTACCAAGAGCAAGGCCACTGACGATGACGATTCCAGCGCGGGCGAGGTTAGAGGCTAGCTGGTGCGTGACGGCTCGACCGTAATCCGTTGGCCGCCGGGTTCCGACGATGGCGATGCAGGGCGCCGTCGGCAGTTCTCCCAAAGAGTAGAGTTGCTTGGGCGGCGAAGCGATCTGGCGCAGCAGATCTGGATAGGCCGGATCTTTATAGAGGACTTTAGAGATTTGCATAATTAGTATTGACAATATTGACGAACAGTGTTACCATACGACTCATACCTTGTTTTTGGAGGTTTTGACAAGTTTACTATACAGATC
>CAYMAB010000079.1:0-3444 GCA_964388345.1 uncultured Candidatus Saccharimonadales bacterium | reverse complement strand
AATGGCGCCCCCGATCCGACCGTTCGCTACTGTGGCCAGACCAGCGAGTTCTGGGGGCTCTACTTCAGTCGGCCGGACTTCGTCGCAACCACCATCGGTAACCGTCTCGGCGCACCGCTCATGGTCGTCTCGACCGGCTGGCTGCTCGGCCAGCGCGGACCGGTCGATGTGGCGGCGCGGCTGGCGGCCGTCTGCGTCCGCTACGGCGATGCGGTCTCCGGTAAGTCGGTCAAGTTCGAGCTGATCTCGCCATCGACTGGGTGACGAACTGGGGCGCCCTCGCAAGCTTGCGAGGGCGCCCCGAACGCGTTATAAACGATGGTCCGTTGGTCTAGGTGTGCCAGTGAGCGGCCAGAACCGAGAAGTCGAAGATATCGATAGAGCTGGTCGGGTCGCTGAAGAAGTTACCGTTGGACCATGGCTGGCCGGATAGGCCGAAGTGAGCTGCCAGTATGCTCAGATCACTGGTGTCGACGTTGCCATCGCCGTTGGCGTCGCCAGGCTTCTGTATGTTGGCGGTGGTGCTTACGACCAACGCGGTTGACGGTGCCGAGGTGTTACCGGCGGCATCGTAGGCCTCGACGGTGTAGGAGTAGCTGGTGCTGGCGGTGAGGCCAGTGCTGTCGGTGTAGTTCGTTGTCGCACTGGTGCCGACTTGGGTGCCGTTACGCAAGATCTTATAGCCGGTCACGGCGATGTTGTCGGTGGAGGCGTTCCACGCTAGGCTGATGCTGCTGCTCGTCTGGCCCGGCGAGTTGAGGCCGGTCGGTACACTTGGCGCCGTCGTGTCGGGCTTGGTGCTGACGCTCAGGGTGTTGGAGGCCGCCGAGAGGTTGCCGGCGGCATCGGTGGCCTTGACGGTGTAGGTATAGCTGGTGATGGGGGTGAGGCCGGTGCTGTCGGTGAAGCTCGGCGTGGTGGAGATGCCGACTTGAACGCCGACCCGGTAGATGATGTAGCCCGTCACCCCGACGTTATCGGTCGAGGCCGTCCAGGCGAGGCTAACAGAGGTGACCGTCTGCGATGGCGAGTTTAGGCCAGTCGGTGCACTCGGTGCCGTCGTGTCGGGCTTGGTGCTGACGACCAACGCGGTTGACGGTGCCGAGGTGTTACCGGCGGCATCGTAGGCCTCGACGGTGTAGGTGTAACTATGGTTCGGGACGAGGCCGGTGCTGTCGGTGAAGCTCGGCGTGGTGGAGATGCCGACTTGGACGCCGTTACGCAGAATCTTATAGCCGGTCACGCCGACGTTATCAGTCGAGGCCGTCCAGGCGAGGCTAACAGAGGTGACCGTCTGCGATGGCGAGGCCACCCCGGTCGGTACGCTCGGAGGCGTGGTGTCGGTGATGGTGTAGGTGCCGGGGTTGGTGGCGCCAAGGACGTTGACGGTATCGGAGGCGCGCACGATCGCCGAGGTGGTGGCGAAGGCGATGCTGGTGTTGCCGGTGCCGATAGGCGTGAAGTGGATGATCGCCACGATCTGGTCGCCTGTTAAGGTGAGGGGGCCGCTGGTACCGGCCGAGGCGCGAGCGATGTTGATGGTGCCGTTGGCGCAGATCTCTTGGGCTTGGAGAGCGAAGGCGCTGGTGGTGTGGTCGACGCTATCGCAGTGCAGCTTGGTTTGGTCGTAGGTCAAATCGGCCTGTACGGCATTGATGGCGTCGGTGTTGCTGTTCTCGTGGATCGTGACGGTGAAGGGCGCACCGAGGCTCTCGGCTTGGTTAGAGGCGCTGCCGGGCACGAGCGAGAGCGTGTCCGAGGCGGCCTTGGCCTTATAGACGAAGTAGAGGCCGGCGGTGGCCAGCACAACGGCAAGGATGGCGACGCTGGTGACGTTGAAGCGGCGCTTACCGCCCAAGAGCGAGCGTTGGCGTTGGTGATGGTGCTCGGCCTCGTGTTTGGCGGCGTG
This sequence comes from uncultured Candidatus Saccharimonadales bacterium, assembly GCA_964388345.1. Classification (GTDB taxonomy): domain Bacteria; phylum Patescibacteriota; class Saccharimonadia; order UBA4664; family DATIHN01; genus CAYMAB01. The sequence continues at coordinate 1,535 of CAYMAB010000079.1, read as the reverse complement.
ATCTGGGTGCGAGTGGTGCTCGGTGCTATGCTTAGGCACTTGGTGGGGTTCCTGCGCCACCGGTCGGTGGCTTATCTACGGTCGATGGTTTGGATTCGGGGTAGAAGACCTTGCCGGAGCCGGTCGCCGGAGCACTGGTGGTTGGGGTGGTCGTCACGGAAGCGGCCGGTCCACTGGGTGCTTCGCCGCCGTTCGTTCGTCCAAGCAACGGTCGGTCGAGCCGCCAGCGCATGAACCAGAGGCCGCCGCCGCCGAGAGCGAGGAGGACGAGGATCAGGCCGATGACGAACGATTGATAGTTGCGGCTGACGCCGGCCAGCTTAATCTGGACCTGCTGCGGGGTGATCGGCTGGTTAGAGTCGGTCACCACCAGCGACTGGCTGGTCTTGTGGCCCTTGTAGTCGACGGTGACGGTGGTGTTGCCGGGAGCAACCTTTGAAAAGCTGGCGATGCCGCCGGCGGTGGTGGTGGTCGATTGGTTACCTAGGGTGACGTCGGCGCCTTGGACCGGCTTATCGTTGCCATCGACGACCTTAACGGCCACTAGGTAGGTGTTGGTGGAGGTGGAGGTTGGAGTCGAGGTCGAGCCCGGGCTCGATGGGCTGGGGCTGGGTGCGGGTGTACCGGGCGTTGGGCTGGGCGTGGGCGAGCCGGGGTGCGGGCTCGGCGACGGGCTGGGGGTTGGGCTCGGTGACGGCGACGGTGAGGTTGGGGTGGTGAAGCTGTAGGTGCCGGCGGCGGCGGCATGGTTCCAGACGTCGGCGGTGTTGTCGGTCTCGATGATGCGCGAGGTGCTGGCGAAGGTTGGCGAGGTCGAGCCGCTGCCCACCAGTGCCTTGAAAGTGATAGTGCCAACCAGCTGCGAGCCGGTCAACGAGTTGGTACCGTCCGGCTTACGCGAGAAGGCCTCGGAGATCTTGACGCTGCCGCCGCCCTCTTGGTTGGGGATGACGAGGTCGAACGGGCCACTGGAGGTGTCGACGGAGACGTACTGCAACTTGCTGGCATCGTAGGTTAGATCCATCTCGACGGCGTTGATACCGACACCGCCACTGTTTTCGTAGACCGAGACGGTGAAGTTGGTGCTGTTATCGTGGCTGCCACTGGCCGGGCTGAGGCTGAAGACGGCGCTGCCACTGGCGTGGGCGACGTGTGACGCAAGCCCGACTACCAGACCAGCAACGACGAGTACGCCAGCGGCGAGGCTCCAGCGGCGCTTTCTGGCAGATGATGGGTGACGGTGACTGATGGCTGGTAAACTCATTAATCCTTAAAGCTTATGTTATGGAAACTGCCCAGCCTTGTCAACCGAACTTTTCGCTCACCCCACCCAAACCTACCTATATATACATATGGTCTATGGTAAGATAGAGAGCAGATAAGAGGTGAGGGTGGAATGCAGACCAAGCTAGCTCGATTCGTCGCTGGTCAGAAGCCAATCTGGTTGGTCGCTGCCGGTCTGGTTGTGGTTGTGACCATCGCTTTGGTCGCCCATGCCGATACCCATTCGAGTCCAGCCACCAATAGCTCGGCCA
>CAYMAB010000078.1:0-3568 GCA_964388345.1 uncultured Candidatus Saccharimonadales bacterium | reverse complement strand
GTGGGCAGACGAAGACCCGTTTGGTGTTGGCTTGGAAGGCATCGATGGTGCGCTCGACGGCCTCTATCACCATCTTGATCTCCAGCGCCGTCAGCCCCTCACCTTTTACAATGACGGCTGCTTCGATGGCATCGTCTCTGGCCTGCCCAACACGGAGTTCCGGCAGGTTGCCGATGCGGTCTCGCCGCCACGCCTTGAAGGTCTGGAGCATCTCTGCGCCCAGCTCGACGCGCAAGCGTCGCTGATAGGCCAGCCCATCGAGCGTCAACTGGGCCGACCTCTCACCCGAACCTCCGACGGCCCAGCTATGTGTGCAGAGGCCACGAGTGCGTAGTCCGTTGATGGTGCCATAACGGCCGGTGACGATCTTGGCCTCACCGTCGAGCAGCGCCTCTTGCATCGCTTCGGTCAGTGGTTTCAACGTCCTCAGACCTCCGTGCTCGAAAGAATCGGCCGGTTGGCCTAGCCACATTCTAAGAGCCCAACGCTTCGGCCACAACCATGACCGGAAAGGCCCGAAACTTGCTTCTTTAGGCTTCCAGTCATTACACTAATGGTTAATGAAACGACTGCACTTCATTGGAATCGCCGGCCACACCATGGCCGGGCTGGCACTGGCGGCCAAAACGAATGGCTACGCGGTGACCGGTTTGGACGAGACGGCCTACCCGACGGACGTGAACATCTCGGCGCAGTTTCTTGACAAGAATAAGATCACATGGTGGCGCGAGGCCGATGTCAAGCATATCGAAGGCGTCGATGGTGTCGTCGTTAGTGGCGGCACCAAGCCCGATCACATCGAGCTCGAAGCCGCCCGTAAGGCCAACGTCCCAATCAAGAGCTTCGCCGAGCTCTGGGGCGAGTTGACCGCCGACCACTACCGCATCGTCGTCACCGGCACCCATGGCAAGACGACGACCGCCTCGCTGATCGCGTGGATCTTAGAAGTAGCCGGTGACAAGCCGGACTTCTTGATCGGCATCACGCCGAAGAACTTTGATGCCAGTGTTCGCTTGGCTGGCAGTCGCGTGGCCGTGACGGAAGGGGACGAGTATCAGTCCTCCCAGCTCGACGATCATAGCAAGTTCGACTTCTACCGGCCCGATACGGCCGTCATCACCTCGATCGAGCACGACCACCCGGACGTCTTCGCCGATCTGGCCGCCGTGGCGGCCCGCTTCAAACACTTGGTTAGTGAGTTGCCGGCCAATGGCCGTCTCTACTACTGGGCCGCCGATCCCAACATCCAGCCGCTGCTTGCAGGCACCAAGGCGACCAAGGTCGGCTACGGTCTCACCACGGCCGACTGGCGAAGCGGCGCCATCAGCTTCAACCGGGCCGGCTTGCGCTTCGAGGCCGTCCGCGACGGCACCTCACTCGGAGAGATCAGCCTGCCACTCTATGGTGAACACAATGTTTTGAACACGTTAGCGGCACTGGCCGTGACACACGACTACGGCGTCTCGTGGGAGACGATCACGAAAGCCGTTGCAGGGTTTAAGGGCGCGGCTCGGCGCTTTGAGCGGCTAACGAATCCGAACGATCCCGTCCAAGTCATCGACGATTACGCTCACCACCCTACGGCCGCCGCCGCCACCATCGCCGCCGTCAAGCTGCACTTTCCCGGCCGCCTGGTCGCGCTCTACCAGCCGCACACCTACTCGCGCACGTCGGCGCTCTTGGCCGAGTATCGCCAAGCCTTCGCCGGCGCCGACGAGACGATTCTCTTACCGATCGAAGGCGCCCGCGAACGCCACCTCGCCGCCACCGTCTCAAGCCAAGATATCGCCACCGGCGCAGCCGGCAAGGTCGAGGTGGTGGCCGATCGGGCTGCAGCCATCGCGGCCGCCGTGCGGCTGGCTCGGCCCGGCGACATCGTGCTCTGCATGAGTGTCGACGGCTGTCAGAACCTCGCCGGCGAGCTGGCCGAGACACTGCAAAAACGCTTCAAATGACGAGCGGCCTCCGTGCATGGATAGCACAGAGGCCGCGAGGGCGAATGGGGCGTTAGGCGCCGAGCGGGCTCGGTGCCAGAATCGGCTTGGACAGTTGCAGTGATCGAATGCGGTCGAGCGCTTGCTTGGCCCAGCTGCGCCGCGGGCTCTGGACGTCAGCGGCGAAGTAACAGATGACGGCCAAGAGCCCAAACCAGGCAGCCAAGAGATGATCATCGAAGGTCCGTGGCCCCATGAAGAGTTCGACCGTCGTAATCACCACCAGCAAGCAGCGCCAGCGCTGAAGGATCCGCCAGACCGGCAGCGTCATGGGATACGGCGACGAGTCGGGCTGGCGCAGCACCACCTGTTCGAGTGTGAAGATGCAGGCGTTGTAGCCGAGGGTGATCACGAAGATCAGTGCGGTGCTCCAGAAGAAGTTGAATCTGCCACTCAAGCTGGGGTTGGCCAGCAGGATGGCACTGGCTCGCGCCATCATGACAACGACACTGAGCCCTAGCACCACTCGGGCGAAGAAGAAGTTGGATTTGCCGGTGGCACCGCAGAGGAACTTGAGCAGTCCGTGCAGCGGCCAAGCCACGCCGGCATCGATCCTTTGGAGAGGAGCCTTCACGATTATCCCCCTTGTGGTCGGACGCGAACTGGCGCTAGAGTATACCAAAACGGTCGCGCTGTCTATTAAAGGTCGAGTGGCCTCAGCGTTGGGGTACGCTGAGGCCACGGGGTCGGATGGGGGGGGCGCTAGGCGCCGAGCGGCCGCGGAGCGAGGTTCGGTCGCCGCAACCGCAGCGACTTCAGTTTGTCGATCGCCCGCCGGGCCCAGCTCTTCTTCGGCGGCCGGAAGTCGGTGGCGAAGTAGTAACTGGCCGCGAGGAGCAACGAACTACTTCCACCCACAAGTCCCAGAATGAGCGAGTTCGTGCTGGCAAAGATCACCACGGTCATCGCCATCCAAAGCAGACGAAAATTGCGGTACTTCAGCCACTCTGCTGCTGCCATTGGAAATGGAGGCGAATCACCACCTCCGAAGACATCGCGCTCGAACCGTCCGTATAGCAGAGACTGCGGCACATAGAACACGCGGCTTATGATGGCCGGCAGAAAGACGTAGATGAGAGCTGCCAGTCTGCCGTGACTCGCCACCAGTTGGATCAGGTTGGCCGCGCAGAAGAGCAGGAAGCTTGCCATCAGGGTGGCTTGTGCCAAGAAGAAGTTGGACTTGCCGGTGGCACCGCAGAGCAGCCGCAGCACTTGGTGCCAGAACCATACGAAGGCTCTGTCGACGCTATCGATGATGTGGAGAGCTTTCACGGGTATCCCCGATCGCTAGGGTGCGAACTGGGCATAGAGTAGCACGAATTGGGCTTGAATCAAAGGGAGTATTAGGGTATAGTATTTCGAGCGCCACCACGGCTTTTTTAAATTGTTAGGATAAGGTAAAGGAATCAATGGCCCGGGAATACTCGCTCGAACAGACCAGAAACATCGGCATCATCGCCCACATCGACGCCGGCAAGACGACCGTGACGGAGCGGATCCTTTTCTATACCGGTCGCACTCACAAGATCGGTGAGGTCCACGAGGGCGAGGCCACCATGGACTGGATGGAGCAG
>CAYMAB010000077.1:0-3580 GCA_964388345.1 uncultured Candidatus Saccharimonadales bacterium | reverse complement strand
CCGGTGCCACTTCGATCCCGTGCGATCCAATCCTGCGAGCCGAGTCCGCTGGCACACTGATAAAGTTCCAGAACGGCGTCGTGGCGACGCTCTCGGCCACCGCCAACGTCGGGGATACTAGTATCACCGTCAACGCACTAGCCAGCCCCGGGGTGCCGACCGGCAGCCAAGGCTACAACGCAACCTGGTCGATGACGCCGAACGGCTTGCATGTGCTCTGCTGGGGGATCAACGAAGCCGGCGCCGGTACACTCGACGAGAGTTGTTATAAAGAATCGATTCGGGCATCCATCGCCATGGCGCTGTGTTCGTATCTGTCGTCGCCGACGCAGTCCAACATCGTCTATGCGGCCGGCAATGGCTCCGGTGCCACTTGGTCTAACCTGACTCAACCACTCCCTGGCCAGTTCTACAATCCAACCTCGGCGGCCGTCTGCGCCAAGCAGTTCACCGGTGCCGTTGGCGCCACACCACCGACTATCACCATCACCACACCGATAAACTTCGAGGGTGGCGCCATCGATCTCTTCTTCATCGGTGCCGCCGCCACCAAGGCCGGTGCCGCCGCCACCATCACGGTCGATGGATCGGCGCCACCCAATGGAACCTGCACCGTTAGCACCACGAGTGTCAGCCCAACCTTTAATAAAGTGACGGTCGCCTCAGTGACGGTGACCAGCGGTTCGACTACCATCACAGCTGCCAGCGGCACGGCCTTCATCGATCCTTGGGATGTTGGTACGCTCGTCACTGGAGCCGGTATACCGGCCAACACCTATATCGCTTCACTGGCCGCCACCCAGACCGGTACCGCCACCTTGACCAATGCTGCCACTAGCAGTACCACCACTACGGTGATAAAGTTGGGCTTCTGCCCGGTCGTCAAGCGCCTGACGGGGTTGGCGGCCGGAGCCCACAGCATCACCGTTACGCTCACCGCCATCGATGCCACCGACAGCAGCGCCTCATTGCTCTTCTACGGCTACGGCATCGAGGCCACCGCCCCGACCACGCCGGTAGCGGTCTTCAACACCGCTCACACCATCACCAATGGCTTCTATGCGGCTGGCACCAACCTCGGTGCCCATGTCACCAGTTTGAATACCGATCTGGCGGCGGTCGTGGCCGGTACCGCCACCGGTGTTACCGGCAACTCGACTGAGCCTGCCCTGCCGAGCTCGGTCAAGATCGTCGATATCGATGCGGCCATGGCCTCAAACGCAGTCAACTTCGCCGGCGATGGCATCCATCCCAACGATCGCGGCCACTCCTTGATCGCCAGCGCCGCCTACCAAGTCATCACCACCAACTTCACCGCCCAGCAGCTCGGCTTCCATTGATCGTGGTTGGCCTAAGCGCTGCCGGGCGATTTGCGGTAGAGTAGAAGAGATGAAGTTTCGCTTCCATGTTATCAATCTACCGCATACTCAGACGACAGCTGAGTATATCAGCTGCGCCTACACCCAGAAGGTGGTGAAGTTCTGCCGGATGATGAAGTCGCTCGGCCACGAGGTCTATCTCTATGCCTCGGAGGAGAACGAGGCGCCCTGCGATGAACTGATCACGGTCGTGACCAAGCAGGAGCAGCGCGAGTGGTTCGGCGAGTACGACTTTAAGCAGCAGTTCTTCAACATCAGCTGGGATCCGACCGCGCCGCACTGGATCATCACCAACGGACGGATCATTAAGGAGATCACCAAGCGGGCCAGTGAGCGCGACTTCATCTGCCTCTCGATGGGCATCGATCAAAAGCAGGTCGCCGATGCGCTGCCGGCTATGATGGCGGTCGAGTTCGGCATCGGCTACGAGGGCGTCTTCTCCAACTTCCGCGTCTACGAGAGCTACGCCCAGATGCACTACGTCCAAGGGTTGCTTCACGACGACAACGGCCACGCCTTTCACACCGTCATTCCGAACTACTTCGACCCGGCCGACTTTCCCTTCCGTGAGAAGAAGGACGACTACTATCTCTTTATCGGGCGGATGGCCCAGCGCAAAGGGCCGGACATCGCCGCCGAGGTGACGCGGCGGATCGGCGCCAAGCTCGTCATGGCCGGCCAAGGTGTTGAGCGGACCATCGGCAACAAGATCATCGCTGCTGAGGTGACAGTCGAAGGCGACCACATCAAGCACGTCGGCCATGCCGACGTTAAAAAACGCGGTGAGCTGATGAGCCAGGCCAAGGCCGTCTTTCTGATGAGTGGCTACCTCGAGCCGTTCGGCGGTACCTCGATCGAGCCAATGTTCTGCGGCACACCCGTCATCACCACCGACTGGGGCGCCTTCCCAGAGAACATCGTGCATGGCCAAGTCGGCTATCGGGCCAAGACGCTCGGTGAGGCCGTCTGGGCGGCCCAGAACTTGGACAAGTTGGCACCGGCCAAAGAGATTCGCCAGTACGCCATCGATAACTTCAGCCTCGACCGAGTCAAGTACCTATACCAAGCCTACTTCGAGCAGCTCTATACGCTTTGGGACGAGAACGGCTGGTACTCCGATTGGAATGCCGGTGTCTCGAAGTACCATCGTTACACCCGCTACCTGCCGCCGACGAAACAGGTTTAGTCATAAACGAGAAGACCCCTCCCTTCCCGTGAGGGAGAGGAGGGGCCGGCTGCACGAGGCAGCTCTGGGTGCGATCCTGCCGGCGGCTACTGCGGTGCCGATATCCGGCGGGCCGGTGATCGTGGCGATTGGTCGTTGTTGATCTGGTCACAGTTGGGGGTGATCGGCGTCCCAAGGGCGGCGCTGACGGCTATGAGTTTCTGGCAGTTGGCCAGTGCGAAGGCCCTCTGCCCGTCTTCGTTGTAGTGCACTCCGTCGGTTTGGAACCAGACGTCCGATGGATTCGGAGCGTCTAACCAGTGGCCGGCGAAGACCGATTTCAGACCGACGATGTATAGCTGTGGCCTCTCGCTTGCTGCCGCCGCCAATGCATCGTTGATGGCTTGGTAGGTCGCCGCGTAGGTCGGGTCCATGCTCGGCAGGTCGTCCCAGAGCACCGGTACCCCAGCCGGCAGCCAACCCAAGAAGTTCTCGATCCGGGTCTTGTAGTCCGTCAAGTCGGCCACGCTGTATGTCCGGGCGTCGTCGATGCCAAATTCAACTTCGACGTAGCTCGGTGACCACCGTGGGATCTGGCTGTTTGTGATCACTTTCTGCTGGTACTCATCGACCATGGTTTGAGTACTGCCAGCACGAGCGCAGAGTTCGGTGTCTGGCATCAACCCGCAACCATAATCGGGGTGGCTGTCGGTGAAGGTCGCGCCGTTGCCGCTCTGGGCGGCGAAGAGGCTGCCCTGCGACACCATCAGCTCCGAGTCCCCATAGACCTGGGTCAAGACACAAGACGATGTCAGCATCGCTATGACCACAGCTGCCAACAGCAGCCGCCAATTGAGTCTAAAGCGCCGCATCGGCGAACCGCCTTCCGGGTACGATCGATCACCGGTGTGATCAACAAGTATCTGTATTATAACTTATAACCAATGATTTGTCTAGTGTTGACGGATTAGACTTAGGCAAGCCACGATCGATCGGTCTATGATGGCTTGCGCCACTGGGATCTCTCCAAGTAAAA
>CAYMAB010000076.1:0-3613 GCA_964388345.1 uncultured Candidatus Saccharimonadales bacterium | reverse complement strand
CTGGCTCTGGGCCACCTACAACGGTTTGATCCGGGCCAAGACTCGCACCGACGAAGCCTTCAGCGACGCCACCGTTCAAATGAAGCGCCGCTTTGACCTCATCCCGAACCTCGTCGAGACGGTCAAGGGCTACGCCAAGCAAGAGAAGACGGTCCTCGAGGACGTCACCAAGGCTCGCACCGCCGCCATGGCCGTGCCGCCCGGCGACCCAGCCAAGCTGGCCGCGGCCGATAACCAGCTGGCTGGCACACTCAAGACGCTCTTCGCCGTCTCCGAGTCCTACCCAGACCTCAAGAGCAACCAGAACTTCTTGCAGCTCCAGGGCGAGCTGGTTGACACCGAGGACAAGATCCAAGTCGCTCGTCGCTTCTACAACAACAACGTCCGTGACCTCAACATCAAGCTGAAGGTCTTTCCGACCAACTTGATCGCTCGCGCCCTCGGCTTCACCCCGCGCGACTTCTTCGCCGTGGCCGATGAGGCCGCCGTGGCCGAGCCGGTCTCGGTCAAGTTTTAGGCTAAGTTAAGCCAATAGGGGAGCACCATGTACTCTGCCATCAGTCGTAACAAATCCAGAACCATTCTCTTGATGGTCGGCTTCGTCGCCTTCATGGCGGTCGTCGGCTTCGTACTCGACCGGGCCTTCGCCTCGACCGGCCTCTTCGTTGGCGTCGTCGTCTTCGCCATCATCTACTCGATCGCCAGCTACTTCATGGCGGCCAAGTTGGCCCTCGCTCTGTCGAGCGCTAAGCCCGTTGCCAAGGCCGACCAACCGGAGCTCTACCGTGTCGTCGAAAACCTCGCCATCGCCGCTGGGTTGCCGACGCCGCAGATCTACTTGATCGACGACGCCGCCCCGAACGCCTTCGCCACCGGCCGCGATCCGGCCCATGCCTACGTAGCGGTGACGAGCGGCCTGCTCGCCATGATGGATAAGGAAGAGCTGGAGGGCGTCATCGCCCACGAGCTCAGCCATGTCGGCAACTACGACATCCGCTTGATGGCCATCGTCATCGCGCTCGTCAGCATCGTCTCGCTCGTCAGCCACTTCTTCCTGCGCATGACGTTCTGGGGTGGCAACCGCCGCGGCAACAACCAAGACGAGGCCGGCGGCCTCTTCCTGATCATCGGCCTCGTGGCGGCCATCTTGGCACCGATCGTCGCCACACTGGTGCAGCTGGCCGTCTCGCGCCGCCGTGAGTACTTGGCCGACGCCGCCGGCGCGCTTTTAACGCGCTATCCCGACGGCCTCGCCAGCGCGCTCACCAAGATCGGCACCTACTCGCGGCCGATGCAGCACGCCTCGACCGCCACCGCCCATCTCTTCATTGCTAACCCCCTCGGTAATGGTCGCGGCATCGGCGGGCGCATTGCCGGGCTCTTCAGCACCCACCCACCGATCGGTGACCGCATCAAACGCCTCGAGGAGATGGAGCGCACGGTATGACCCTAGCCCGAGCCGGCCGCCCGGCACTGCCGACGATCTGGCAGCTCTTTCGGGCCAGCCTCGGGCAGTTGCGGCGCCACGGGAAGCTATTGGCGCTGATCGTCGTGATCGTGGCGCTGCCCAGCAACCTGCTCGGCCTCGCCACCGGCGTCTCAAGCGACAGCAGCCTCTCCACCTACCTCTCGGTGGCGGCCGTCATCATGAACCTCGCGCTGGTCTGGACGATTCTGGCGCTCGGGCGGGGAGAGAAGGTGACGCTCCAGCGGGCCTACTACGCCGGCACCGCCCGCTTGATCCCGTTTCTGTTGGTCTCGGTCGTGCTGGTGCTCGAGATCGTTCCGTTGGCGGTCGGCCTCATCGTCTTCAGCCTCGGTGCCGTCGCCGCCGGCCCGGCCGCCACCTTGGTGGAGCGCCTGCTCGTCACCGTCGCAGCCCTCATACTGGCCACCCCCACGCTCTTTCTCGTCAACCGCTCGATCTTCGGCCTCTTCGCCGTCCAAGATCCCGCCACCACGCCGATGGCGGCGCTGAAGCGCAGTTGGGCGCTGGTGCGTGGCCATAGCTGGCCGGTCTTCGGCCGCCTCACCGGCCTCGTCATGTTGATGCTGCTCATTCTCGTTATCCCGACCGTCGGCCTGATCATTCTCTACGGCACCACCGGCAACAAGCTCTGGGTGGCGCTACTACAGTTCGTCATCAGCCTCGCCTTTCTGCCGCTGGCCAACCTTTACTTGGCGCGCCTCTACGGAGTGCTTGAGTGAGCAGGGCCGAGGCCGCCACGCGGATCGCTCGACTGCGCGATCAAATCAACGACTATCGCTACCACTATCACGTGCTTGATCGCTCGACCATGAGCGAGGCCGCCGCCGATAGCTTGAAACATGAGCTTAGCCAACTCGAGGTCGAGTATCCCGACCTCATCACGCCGGACTCACCGACCCAACGAGTGGCCGGCCGCGCCTCCGAGCGATTCAAGAACGTCCGCCATCTCGCACCGATGCTCAGCCTCCAAGACGTCTTCAGTCGCGCCGAGGTCGAGGCGTGGACCGAACGGTTGGCTCGGCTACTCGAAACGACCAAGCTGCTAGAAGTCTACGGCGAGATCAAGATGGACGGCCTCGCCGCCTCGCTGATCTACCAAGATGGTGTTCTGGCCAGCGGCGTGACGCGTGGCGACGGCCGGACCGGCGAGGACGTCACGGCCAACCTGCGCACGATCGAGTCGATCCCGCTGCGTCTACGCCGCGATCCGGCAGCACCAGCGGTCGTCTACCACGGCCGCTTCGAGGTTCGCGGCGAGGTCTTGTTATACAAGAAGGACTTCGAGGCGCTCAACGCCGCTCAGGCCAAGGCCGAGAGGCCGCTCTTCGCCAACCCGCGCAACACCGCTGCCGGCACGATCCGTCAGCTCGACCCAAAGCTGGTGGCCGAGCGCCGCCTCAACTTCCATGTCTATGGTGTGGCCACCGACGTGCCCGGCATCACCACCCACGCCGAGGAGCACGAACTGGCGGCCCAGTTGGGCTTTCGGGTCGAACCACACAGCCAAGTTCTAACCGGCGCTGTCGGCATCATGAAGTTCGCCGACCGCTGGCAGGAGCGTCGCAAACAGCTGCCCTACGGCACCGATGGCGCCGTCTTCACCATCAACGATCGGGCCGCCTTCGCCCGGCTCGGCGTCGCCGGCAAGGCGCCGCGCGGCTCTGTGGCCTACAAGTTTGCCGCCGAGCAAGCCACCACCCGCGTCAAGGACATTCAGATCAGCATTGGCCGCACCGGCGCCGCCACGCCCTTCGCCGTGCTCGAGCCGACCGTCGTGGCCGGCAGTACCATCCAGATGGCGACGCTCCACAACGAGCACGAGCTTCATCGCAAGGACATTCGCATCGGTGACACCGTCATTATTCAGAAGGCCGGCGACGTCATTCCAGAGGTGGTCGAGTCGCTGCCTAAGTTGCGGACGGGCAAAGAGAAGGTCTTTAAGATGCCGACGCACTGCCCGATCTGCGGCACCAAGCTCGTGAAGGGCGATAAGGAAGCCATCTGGCGCTGCCCCAACTTTAACTGCTACGCCCTCGAGCGTGGTCGCATCATTCATTTTGCCGCTAAAGATGCCTTCGATATCGAGGGATTAGGCGAGAAGCAGATCGAATACTTCTACGACAG
>CAYMAB010000075.1:0-3638 GCA_964388345.1 uncultured Candidatus Saccharimonadales bacterium | reverse complement strand
GAACCAAGTATGGCTACACCGGCACACCCCAGCCGTCGGTGGCAACCCCGGGCGCGAACCTCGACGCCGATTCTCGCGTCATGATGGGGTCGATGGACCAGACGGCTCGGATCACGGTCCAGCCACTGGGAGCAACCTTGCTGGCCCCCGGCAAGCGTCCCCAAGGCCAGTCCAATGCTCGGGCCGACGGCGGTTCGATCAACGCCGACTACCGGCCGGTGATCCAGAAGATAGAGACGCCCAAGAACGACGCGGTCGGCGTCATCTCGATGCCGATCAACGTCTCGGTGGTGACACCGGACGACGTCAAGGACTACGGCTTTCTCTCTGGAGAGGAGTCGGTCAACTTCCATGGCAGCGCCAGCCGGCCGATGACCTCAGTGGTAGCGTGGCAGTACTGGGACAAGTCCCTCGTCTGCAACCCGCCCTGTGGCAAGTACGGAAACTTGGTCGACTATGCCCCCTACGGCACCGTCTACTCGACCAGCTGCAAGTCCGTTGCGATCACGGCCGGTGGCAACGCCGGCTTCACCGTCAGCTACGACGGCGTCGGCATCAATCTCGGCGGAGCACTCAGCCGGACCATCACGCGAACTCAGTGCGATGCTCAGTTCCACACGGTCTTGCAGAAGATCAATCCGTACACCTTGCCGGTCGAATGGCTCGGCAAGTCCTCGGACCCACAGGCGCCGAAGACGTTCACCAACATCGCGTTGATCAAGGTGACGTCGAGCACCATCGGCTGGACGTGGCACGTCGACGACAACAAGCCGGCCGATTAGCGAACGGCGATATACAAAGAATTTGGGAGGGTGCAACACGGCCCGGAGCGAAAGCTCTGGGCCACTCCCTTTTTAAGGGTAATTATCAATCAAAAAAGGCTCCGTGGAGCCTTGAATCAATGCTTGGTGGGCGAGAGAGGGATCGAACCTCCACGACCTTGCGGTCACTAGTACCTGAAACTAGCGTGTATACCATTTCACCACTCGCCCTCGTCAGAATTGCGCTGCAGCCAGCGCAATTCTGACGAGCAGTCTTGCTTTGGCTTTCGCGTAATTCTTCCTCTCACCTCGTCGAACATCCGCCTAGCGGCGGATTGGTTCAACTCGGCGTAAACATCAAATCTCAAAAGAACGGTCGATTCGACTGATCGATTATAACCTAAATCGGTCGTTTCGGCTAGTCCTCAGTGCGCTTCAAGACCAGGTGAGACTCGATCGCCCAACGCTCCACGTGATAGAAGCGATCGGATGGATCGATCAGGCGGCCGGCCGTGAGGCCAAGCACTTGGCTCGAGACGACGTAGGTGTAGTCGGGGCTGTAGAGCGGCACCGATGGCACGTCGGTCTGCCAAACCTGCTGGAAGGTGCGGTACTTGCCGCTACGCACCAACGGATCCTGGATGACGCGAGCCGTCTCGAGCGCGGCGTCGGCCTCTGGCGACTTGTATTGGGCGAGATTGAGGCCGGGATCGTCGGCCTGCGCCGACTGCCAGTAGGGGTAGACGTCTGGATCGGTACCGAGGTCGATGCCGAAGAGCAGCATGTCGAAGTTGCGTGGGCGAATGTAGGTCTGCTCGAGTGTGGTAAGATCGACGGTTTGGACGGTCACGGTGATACCGGCCGCCTCAAGCTGGTCGGCCAGCTGAGCCGCCGCCGCCGGATAGTCGCCGCCGGCCCGCGTCACCAGATTGAGCTCGAGCAGCTTGCCCTGCTTGTGGCGCTGACGGCCGCTGCGCACCCAGCCGTCGCCGTCGAGCAGCCGGTTGGCCTGGGCGAGATCGAAGCCCGGAAGGCGGTACTGGCCGAGGTAGCCAAGCTGGCCTGGCAAGAGCGGCGTCGCCACCGGCTGGGCCCGGCCGCCTAGGGCGCGAGCGACGAGAGCGGTTCGGTCGACGGCGGCGTTGATGGCCGCCCGAACGGTCTCGTCACTCAAGATCGATTGGGTGTTTCGCAGAAAGAGCACCGTCTCGCTGGGCTGGCTATAGCGGTAGAGGCGCACGCCGTGAAGTTGGGTCGCGCCGGTAGCCTCGGCGCTGGTCGGCGCAGCGAAGGCGTTGATCTGGTGCTTGGCGTAGGCGTCGCGCAGCTGGCCGGCCGAGTCGAACCAGAGATAGTTGAACTGATCGATCAGCGGCCGGCCGGCGTAGTAGCTAGCGTTAGCCACCAGCTCGACCTCGTGATCATCGCTTAGGAAAGCCGAGACCTTGTAGGGGCCGGTGCCGACGGGATGTTGATTGAAGTCGTTAGCGCGCAGGCTGGCCGGATCGACCGATTCGAGCAAGTGGCGCGGGATGATGCCCTGAGTGGTGGCGTCGAGGAAGGGCGGGTAAGCATTCGGCAGGTGGTAGACGACGGTGTAATCATCCGGCGCGTCGGCCGTGATACCCTGCCAACTGGTGGCTAGCGGCGAGCGGGTGTCGGGATCTTGGATGGCGGCCAGCGTGAAGACGACGTCGGCCGAAGTGAAGGGCACGCCGTCTTGCCAACGGACGCCGTGGCGCAGGTGGAAGGTGTAGGTCTTGCCGTCGGCGCTGACCTGCCAACTGGTGGCGAGGTCGGGCTGGAGGTGGCCGGCGTGATCGTATTGCGTCAGACCATTAAAGACCAGTTTAGTGAGATCGATTGAGGCAGCCGAGTCGGAGAGAACCGGGTTGACCAGCTGGACGCTGCCCTGGGCGCCCTCGGCGAAGACGCCGCCGGGTGCTGGGCCGGGCTTGAGGTAGTAGGGAGCGAGGCCGGCCAGTTGGTGGAAGAGCCCAAAGAAGGCCATGAGGATGATGAGCCACCAGCCGAGTACGAAGCGGCGGATGATGCCGAGCTGGCGCCACTTGCCCCAGAGGTGGCGATCGAAGTAGTTGACGCTCCAGCGCCGCAGCGTGCGCGATTGGCGACGCCAGCGCCGGATCTGACGTTGGACCCGAAATCGGATGTAGGCGAACATTAGCTCTTAGACAGCACGCTCAGCACAACAGAGAGCACGAAGATGATGCCGAGCACGATGGTCAGGTTAAAGAGCAGCTTCTCGACGCCGCGCTTGGAGCGATAGAAGTTGCTGTCGCCGCCAAAGGCCGAGCCGAGGCTGGCGCCGCGCGACTGCAGCAGCACGACCAAGACTAGGAGCGAGGCCGAGAGGAAGGTGATGATGTTAAAGCTGTTTCGCACGACGGCTCTCGATTAGATCGTTTAAGAGGTAGTTGACCAGCCAGATGACGACGACAGCGGCCAGCCCGGCCCAGATCGAATTGATATGAAGACGCGGGTAGAAGAAGGTCACCAGATAGAGCATGAAGGTATTGACGACCAGTGTGAAGAGGCCGAGCGTCAGGACGATGGCCGGCAGCGCCAGAATCACCACCAACGGCCGGATGAGGGCGTTGACGACGGAGAAGATCAGGGCGGCCCAGATGAGGACATGGACGCGGTCGCCATAGGTGATGCCGGCGACCAAGTTGGCGGCCGTCCAGAGACCCAAGAAGTTGACCAGCCAGCGCAGCAGGAACTGTTTAATCATAGCGCCACCAATTGTAGCACGATTCGAGCCGTCCGATCTAGGCTGCCACTACGTGCCCACGACTCAAATTGACTTACTGCCAGTATAGGTTAATAATGAGGCATCTTCGTCCACCGCGATAGGAG
>CAYMAB010000074.1:0-3668 GCA_964388345.1 uncultured Candidatus Saccharimonadales bacterium | reverse complement strand
TGGCGTACCAGATTTTACGCTTGCCGATAATGTTCATCAGTCGTTTCCCTCGGTCACCGGTAGGCCGTAGCGGCGCGGATCGCGGCCGAACTTGGTCGTGATCAGTCCGCGCAACAGCGTCCGGCTGACCACCACGGCCGTGAACATACTGATGACGACGCCGAGCGCCAGCGTGAAGGCAAAGCCCTTGATGATCGGCGTGCTGCCACCGAAGTGGTAGAGGATGGCGCAGGTGATAAGGGTGGAGACGTTGGAGTCGCGAATCGACGACCACGCTCGGTCGAAGCCGGCCTCGGCCGCCGCCACGAAGCTCTTGCCGCCCCGCAGCTCTTCCTTCATTCGCTCGAAGATCAGAATGTTGGCATCGACGGCCATACCGATACTGAGGATGAACCCGGCGATACCGGCCAGTGTCAGCACGATCGGGAAGGGCGTGAAGACGCTCAGCTTATAGAGCGACAGCGTGATCATGGTGTAGATGCCGAGCGCCACCACCGCCAGGAGCCCGGCCAAGCGATAGTAGAGGATCATGAAGAGCGCCACGACGCCGAGGCCGATCAAGCCGGCTACGAGGCTGTGACTGACCGATTCTTGGCCGAGTGTCGGGCCGACCGTCTGCTGCTGCACCAGCGTGATCGGCGCCGGCAGTGCCCCGCCGTTGATCAGCTGCGCGATCTGCTTGGCGCCGGCCAGATCGAAGCTACCTTGGAGCACGGCCGTGCCATCGGTGATCGGGCTGGAGACGGTGGCCGGGCCAAAGATGACGTTCTGGTCGAGCATCGTCACCAGCCGCCCGCCCGATTGGTTGAGTTGGGTCGTCAGGTCGCCGAAGCGCTTGGTGGCGTCCCCGCCCTTCAGCTGCAGCTGCACGATCGGCTGGCCGCTCTGCGGGTCGAAGTCCGGCGAGGCGCTCTTGACGTCTTGGCCAGTGATGCCGGTCGGCTCGAGCGTCGTGCCCCCCGACGGTATCTGGTAGAACGTCAGTTGGGCCGTCTGGCCGATCAAGTTGGCCGCTTGTGTCACGTTCTGGTTACCCGGCAGCTGAACGATCACGCGGTTGCTGCCGTTCTGCTGGACGGTCGCCTCACTGGTCCCGATGGCGTTGACGCGGTTCTCGATCACCGTTACGAGCGACTGCATCGCCGAGGTGCGATCACCGGCCGCCAGCTTGCTCAAGTCGGCCTGATAGACGAGATAGGCGCCGCCCTGCAAGTCGAGCCCCTCGCGCACACGCAAGTGCGTGTGCAGGCCGAGGTGGTGCAGGATGGTGTCTTCCTTCGGGTAGGCCAAGACCGCCGTCACCAGCGCCAGAAGTCCGATTAGAATCAATTTGGTCCGTGTTGACATAGACTGCTCTCCAGAGACTATAGCGACTGCGGCTACGCGCGTCAATCGAGCCTCGGCGTGCGATAATGGTGGTGATGGCGGATTCTTACTACCTTATTAATATAGCGACCGGCGGCGGCGGGGCCGGGCTAACCTACGCCTCGGGGCAAGCGCTCGAGCCGGGACGCCTCGCGGTGGTGCCGCTGCGCCAACGGCGTGTCACCGGCGTGGTGCGTCGGGAGGTACCAAAACCGCGTTTCGCCACCAAACCAGTCGAGCGCGTCATCGAGTCCCGACCGCTACCCGCTCCCCTGCTAGAGCTGGCCGACTGGATGAGCGCCTACTACGCCTGTGACATCGGCAGCGTCTGGCAGACCATGCTGCCGACCGGCGCCCAACGCCAACGCCGCACCCAGTCGGCCGAGGATGAGACCGTTGCTGCACCGGCGACGCTCAAGCTGACGCCGGCGCAGCAGGTGGCCGTCGCCACCATCGAGGCGGCCGCCCAGACCACCTGCTTGCTCGATGGCATCACCGGCTCGGGCAAGACAGAGGTCTACATCGCGCTGGCTCAAGCTCGCCTCGCCCGCGGCCAGTCCGTCATCGTCCTCGTGCCGGAGATCGCCCTGACGCCGCAGATCGAGGAGCGTTTTCAGCGCTACTTCGGCGATCGCGTCATCATCAACCACTCGCGCCTCACCGAGAGCCAGCGCCACCAGATCTGGCAGCGCGCCCTCGAGGCGACCGAGCCATTGGTGGTGATCGGGCCGCGCTCAACCCTCTTCACCCCGCTGGCTAGGATCGGCCTAATCGCCATCGACGAGTGCCATGAGACTTCCTATAAACAAGAGAACGCCCCACGCTACGAGACGGTCATGGTGGCGGCCAAGCTAGCTCACCTGCACGGCGCCAAGTTGGTGCTGGGCAGCGCCACGCCAGGACTACGCGAGGCCTACTTGGCCCGGGCCGGCCGGCTCGGCCTCGCCCACCTGCCGGAGCGCTTCAACGAGCTGGTGCCGGTGCGGCCAAGCATCGTCGACCTGCGGGATCGCCACGTGCTCGATCGCAGCCGCTATCTCAGCGAGCCCCTTATCGAGGCGCTGGGCGAGTCGCTCGAAGGCGGCCGCCAGAGCCTGCTCTTCCTCAACCGCCGCGGCAGCGCCTCGAGCCAACTCTGCGGCCACTGCGGCCACGTCGCCCTCTGCCCCACCTGCCAGTTGGCCCTGACCTTCCACGCCGACGAACTCAAATTGATCTGCCACATCTGCAACTTCCGCACCAGCCCGCCGGCCGTCTGCCCCAACTGCCAGCGAGCCGAGCTGAGCTTCATCGGTAGCGGCACCAAGCGCATCGAGACCGAGGTGAAGGCCATCTTCCCCGAGGCTCGGGTAGCCCGGCTCGACCGCGACAACCTCTCGCTCGATTACCTCGGGGACCTCTTCGCCAAGCTACGGGCTAGAGAGATCGACATTCTAGTCGGCACCCAGATGATCGCCAAGGGCCTTGATCTGCCAACGATGGACACCGTCGGGGTGGTGCTGGCCGACAGCTCGCTCTACCTACCCGATTTCAGCGCCGCCGAGCGCACCTTCGACCTGCTCAGCCAAGTCAGCGGCCGGGTCGGCCGCGGCGACCGGCCGGGGCAGGTCATCATCCAGACCTACTCGCCCGATCACCCCGCCATCGAGGCCGCCACCAGCGGCGACTACTGGGGCTTCGCCGCGGCCGAGCTGGCCGAGCGCCGCTTGCTTGGTTACCCACCGTACGTTTATCTGTTAAAATTGACCTACAGCCACGCCGACGAGGCCAAGGCCCAACGGGTGGCCGAGGACTTGCGGCAGCGGCTGGCAGGCCGTCCAGAGTTAACGCTGGCCGGCCCGGCACCATCGTTTCGGGCCCATGCCGGCGGCCGCCATCACTGGCAGCTGATCGCCAAGGCCGAACGGCGCCAGCACCTCGTGGCCGCCGCCGCCACCGTCCCGGCCGGCTGGACGATCGATCTCGACCCGATTAACCTATTGTAAGAATGACCAAAGACGATATCATCACCCTCCCCAACCCCAGCCTGCGCCAGACCTCCAAGCGTATCGGCCATGTTGACGCCAGCATTCACACGCTGGCCGAGAACATGATCACGGCGCTGCTCGATTGGGAGTCGACCCGCGAACACGAGGTCGGCGCCGCGCTGGCTGCCATTCAAGTGGACGCGCCCTATCGCCTCATCATCATTCGTAACGACTTAGACAACAAGAGTGACCGCAGCGTCGCCGTCTACATCAACCCAGAGGTCGTCAAGTACGAAGGCGAACCGAGCGAGGACCTCGAGGGCTGCTTGAGCGTGG
>CAYMAB010000073.1:0-3837 GCA_964388345.1 uncultured Candidatus Saccharimonadales bacterium | reverse complement strand
GCTCGGCCGACTGGTCGACCCTCCGACAAACTCGCGACAGAATTGTAGGTTAATATGTTGCCGATCTTGATTGTGGCGGCCTTGGCCGGCGGCGGTGCCAGTGGCTATGCCGCCTCCACGTACACCACCAAACGCAAAGGCACAACGGCTGAATCCAAAGCCAAGAAGACCCTCGAAGAGGCCCAGACCAAGGCCAAAGAACTGACTCTCGAAGCTAAGACCGAGGCGATTAAGATTGCCGAAGCGGCCAAGCGTGAGGAGAGCGAGCGGCGCCAGCAGCTGACCGAGACCGAGAAGCGCTTGAGCGGCCGCGAGACGGTGCTCGATGGCAAGCTCGAAGAGCTGGATAAACGGGCCGAGGCTCAGCGCCAGCGCGAGACCGACCTCGAAGAGATCAAGGATGAGATTCGGGCGGTCCGAGCCAAGCAGCAGACGAACCTCGAGAAAATCGCCAAGCTCAGCCGTGATGAAGCGCGCGACAAGTTGATGCAGATGACCGAACGCGACATCAAAGACGACCTCGTTCGCTTGATTAATAAGTTAGAGAGAGACGCCAAGGATGAGGCCGACGACAAGGCCCGCATGATCGTCGCCACCGCCATGGAGCGGGTGGCCAGCGAACAGACCAGCGAACGGACCGTCACGACGGTGCCGCTGCCGAACGATGAGCTGAAGGGCCGCGTCATCGGTAAGGAGGGGCGTAACATTCAAGCGCTCGAGCGCGCCACCGGCGTCGACATCATCGTCGACGAGACGCCCGGCGCTATCGTACTCTCCAGTTTCGACCCGCTGCGCCGCCAAGTCGCTCGTATTGCACTCGAGAAGCTGCTCGAGGATGGTCGCATCCACCCGGCCCGCATCGAAGAGGTCGTGGCCAAGGCCGAGAGTGAGGTCGATAAGATGGTCAAGGAGGCCGGCGAGAAGGCCGTGGCCGAGGTCGGTGTCGTCGGCATCCCGCCGGAGCTCGTCCAACTACTCGGCCAGCTGCGCTTCCGCACCTCATTCAGTCAGAACGTCCTAAAGCACTCCGTCGAGATGGCGCATCTGGCCGGCATGATCGCCGCCGAGATCGGCGCCGATGTTCGCATTACCAAGACGGCCGCGCTTTTGCACGACATCGGTAAGGCCCTGACGCACGAGATCGAGGGTAAGCACCACCACATCTCCGGCATGCTGATTCGCAAGTACGGCATGGATGAGGCCATCGCCCACGCCGCCGAGGCCCACCACGACGACATTGAGGCCACCACGCCCGAGGCGCTGGTGGTGCGGGTGGTCGATGCCATCTCGGCCGGCCGTCCGGGCGCCCGTGGCGACACGCTGGAGAACTACGCCAAGCGGATGACGGAGCTGGAGAACATCGCCAACTCCTTCCCAGGCATCAACAAGAGCTACGCCGTCTCGGCCGGCCGCGAGATCCGCATCATCGTCCAGCCTGAAGACGTCGACGACCTCCAAGCCATCAAGCTGGCCCGCGACATCGCCACCAAGGTCGAGGCCACCTTGAAGTATCCCGGCACCATCAAGGTCAACGTCATCCGCGAGACCCGCGCCATCGAGTTCGCCAAGTAAACCGACGACGTCAGTCAGAAAGACGCCCACTTACACGGCAAACTTTGGAACATTGCTGCATTGAAAAAGGCTCTCTACTGGCCTAAACTCTATTTACGCGTACGTAAACAGGAGTCACTAGAGATCATGACCAAGCAGCAACTGATCGAGAACATGGCCAAGGAGACGGGCCTGAGCAAGCGCCAAGTCGATGGCTTCCTTTCTAAACTGACCGGCATCGTCGGCCGCACGATTCAAAAGGGCGAGAAGGTCTCCATCACCGGTTTCGGCACCTTCGACCTCGGTAAGCGCGCCGCCCGCCGTGGCGTCAACCCACAGACCGGCGCCGAGATCCAGATTCCGGCCATGCCGATGCCACGCTTCCGCGCCGGCAAACGCCTCAAAGAGCAAGTTCGCTAGACACCCTGCCCAGTAGTTGTTTATTAGATGAGTCCGCGCATGAAGCGGGCTTATTTTCAGTTTCAGTGATTATACCATTGACAATAATGTAATATTATGTTTATAATAGGCGATTGTTGCTTGACAGGCCCAATCACTACCGAGGAGAGTTCATGTCCATTTCCGAGAACCGCCGGATGATCCGTGATCTCGAAGATGCTGAGGTGATCGATCAAGAGACTGCCGATGGGCTTCGAGTCGTTGCGCGCATCTTGTCCGACGGCCTCAGGGAGGCTCGCAGACGATTCAAGTTTCGTGGTCAAGACACGGCTTCGCTCTGGGACTGCATCATCTGCTGGGGGAGCAATCGACACGACCCCGAGATGATCTCCGGAGAGTTTCCGCGCTCTGTTACGGGCGGGATCCTGACGGTCAAGCGGTGTTCGCGCTGCAGCAGTGCCATCCGGGTGGTCAGAGACATCAACCTGTGCGTGCAGAGCTCCAAGTACGACCACTCGCCCACCTACCAGATCGTCATGGAACGTCTCGATCGTGATGAGGCTCGGCGACTGATCGAAGAGACAACGCTCACGCAGTTTCTTCGCGACGCCGGCGAAGCGATCAATCGCAAGAACGGCTCGCGGCGCGGCCAGAACATCGTGGCCTTTCCGGTCGGTCGTCGCGCTAGGGCCAGCTAGAGGCAGCCACATGTCACAACAAGCGGTATCCCAACTTCGGTTGGGGTACCGCCTCAACCCAAGGCTTCAAAGTCTTGAAGATTTAGGTTGGGTTAGCCGTTCGTGGCCATCATTGATCAAAGTCGGTAAAAGACGGTATAATCCTAGTTTAGATTACGGGGTGTGGCGCAGCTGGTAGCGCGCCTGCTTTGGGAGCAGGAGGCCGAAGGTTCGAGTCCTTTCACCCCGACCAGCGATGGGGGAGTCGCATACGCTTGAACATTTGCGGGCATCGTATAGTGGCTATTATGCTAGCCTTCCAAGCTGGAGACGCGGGTTCGATCCCCGCTGCCCGCTCCAAACAGAACCATGAAGATATTCTTATCAGTCCCATTCTCGTCGAGGATCGATGATGACGGCAACGTTAAGGCCGACTACCGGGCCGCCATTGAAGATCTCATTAAGACCCTGCGTGCAAGTAAGCACGAGGTCTTTTGTGCACTTGAACATACTGGGTGGAGCATGGGTGGCCTAACGCTGCCCGAAGAGGAGTTCAAGAAGGACCTACAAGAGATCGACCGAGCCGATAAACTGGTCATTTTACTCGAAGAGAGAGTCTCGGCCGGTGTGCAGCTAGAGAACGGCTACGCCTTCGCCAAGGGGAAGGCGCTGGAGATCTATCAAATCGGCCAGATGGCTTGGAGCAACATGGCCTTCGGCCGGCTCAGCGGCAACGATATCATCCCCGTTAAGAGCGTGCTAGACTTCGTACATCAGGCCAAGAGTCACGATTCGCAGGTAGGCCCCGGTAGCTCAGCTGGATAGAGCAGTGGACTTCTAAGCCAACGGTCGGGGGTTCGAATCCCTCCCGGGGCACCAGCAAAAGAGTCGATCATTCGGTCGGCTCTTTTGCTGCTCACGAAGGGCGAGCTCTAACGCCGGCCCCAGCCGATCCCGTTCCAGATTCGTTCATAGAGGTAGTAGAGCGTCATGCTGGCGAGGTTGGTGGCGATGGTGAGGCCGGCCGTCTCGGCGATGCGGTGCGTCAAGAGGTAGATCACCGTCGTGTCGGAGGCGATCACCACCACCCGAAAGATCAGCGACTTGACCACCGACCGCTTATGCGTCTCAAATCCGGCCGCTTTACGCTTCTTCATCGTTCTCATTGTACCTTAGCGTAAGCGGGATGTGACAGTCTGGCTACTGACGT